>JACCZR010000191.1 GCA_013695855.1 Thermoleophilaceae bacterium | reverse complement strand
GCTTCGCCCCGCGCGCTGACGATCTCCGGCCCGCGGACGAAGGCGCGCCCTGCTCGTGCGCGTGCCGCGGTGCCGAGGCGTCCCCGTGGGCTTGGTAGTTCTCCCCGCGGGGGCGCACGGCGCCCGGCAAGGTCGAGGGCCGGGAGGGCAAGGAATCCGCACGGCCTCTCGCGCAGCGGCCAGACCCGATCTAAGGCCCAACAGAGGCTCCTCTTCGCCCGCTTCGGGCCAAGCGCCCGGGCCTGGACCAAGCGAGGTCGCTACCGCGGCCTGCGCGAGCGAGAGAGGACAGTGGCTCGCATAGTCAAAGCCGGGGACGTAGAACCCAAGAAGGTCCGTTGGCTGTGGAGGAACCGCATAGCCCGTGGTGTCCTGACCACGGTTGCCGGAAAGCCCGACCAGGGCAAAGGCCTTTTCTCGAGTAGGTCACCTCCGTACCAGCAAGATCACGACGATGATGATGAGCACCAGCCCAACCAGTCCGATCTCCATTTTCAGTGATCCCCTTTCGCAGCTTGTGTGCCTCGAGGATAGAGCCCAAGCCCACTTGGCGAACCCTGGGGTCGGCCGCCCGACCGCCAGGACGGCCCGCTGAGGTGGCGACCTACGCGACCGGCGAGCAGGTCCAGGCCGAGCTAGCCGGCCACCCGGACCTCCACGAGCTGGAGGCCCTGCTGCGTGCAGTCCCAGACGACACGCTCGGCTCCATCGAGGGCACGCTCTACCTGACCGCCGCCATGACCGGGCTACGCCAAGGCGAGCTGTTCGCCCTGCGCTGGCTCGACGTGGACTGGCTCGCCGGGAAAGTGCGCGTCCGCCGGACGTGGGCACGCGGCGCCTACGGCACCCCGAAGTCCAGGCGAGGCACGCGGGCCGTCCCCCTCGCCGACCGGGTGGCCGCCGAGCTTGAGGCCCTGTCGCGGCGCACGGCGTTCTCTCACGACGACGACTTGGTGTTCGCGCACCCGGAGACTGGTAGGCCGCTCGACAGCTCCTACACCCGCAAGCGGTTCAAGGCCGCGCTCGGGCAGGCCAAGGTGCGGGACGTGCGCTTCCATGATCTGCGGCACACCTTCGCGACCCGCATGGCCGCAGCCGGGACCGACCAGTCGACGTTGCAGGAGTGGATGGGCCATGCCCACGCCGCCACCACGGAGATTTACAAGCACTACATGCCCGACGAGCGCCGGGACCGCGACCTCGTAGCCAAGGCGTTCGCCTCCTCGGGGTCCAATTTGGGGTCCAATCTGAGCGAAACTGAGGAGAACTCAGCACCACGAAACCGCTCTGGAATGCGGGTTCGGCCGTGAGCGAAACCCCTTCCTTGGAGTTCAAATCCAGGCGGAGCTATCTGGCCATTGGGGGCGTTCATGCCCGCGCGAGCTGGTGCGGGCAAACGCAGCCCTTCTCCTGCGAAGTGCTCACGGCGGAGACGGGGTTCAGTCAGCCCCAGAAGTGCCGAAGGTGGTTGTGGGGGGTGATGCGCCCCGGGGTAGACGGGCAGCTACCGGCGCTGAGGAGGCTTGAGCCGGACGCCCACAATCCGATCGACCCTCAACTCGCCTCGCTTGACCGACAGGGTCACGTTCGCCTTGATCGACCTAAGACGCTTGAGCAGCCCACGCGAGCGTCGCAAGAGCTTGATTCGGATCCGAGCCCTCGTGCCGGACCTGACCATACGCCGCGGCGAAGTCCACGTCCGGACGGCCTTGGTCACCGGAGATCGCGCGAAGCACCACGCTGCCGGTTTGAGTGGCCGCCTGCTCGACGGAGTGCGAGTACAAATAGCTTCCTCCGGCGCGAGGCCGCACCCGAGAAGGAAGGTCTCGGCCAAGTCTTCGCTACCGGCGGCGACCTCGAACTCCTCAATCCGCTGGCTCGTCGCTGCCGCGACCGCAAGCGGCCGCAGGAGCACGTGGCCGTGTCGTCGCCGATGGTGTGCGCCTCTTCAGCAATCCGAGCGAGCAGGTCGGCGCCGCGTGGATGCCCATCACGGGGATCGAGAAGGGGCGCTCCATCGACCCGACTCGGCCGCGCTCTACGGGCCACAAGTGTGGGCTCGGTCAGCCGGTGGGGTTGCCCGCGGGGCGACCGTCCCCCGGCCCGGCGTTGGCTCTGCGGGCCACCCGAGCTGAGGCCGGGAAGAACCGGCGTGCCTCCCGGCCGAGCTCGCTGTCACAGCGAGGGCAGTGGTCGATCGTCGAGACTGCTGCGGCGCTGTACACGGTCAGCCTGCACTCCGGGCAGTGGCGGTACGGCATGGGGACCTTTCGTAGGAAGCGGACTGCTGCTGCTCCCAGGTCCGTCTCGCCGTCCCTCTGCGCGGCGTCGCCCCTTGAGCCTGATCGCGACCGTCCGACCCGCCTCGGGCGTGTCGGTCAGCCTTGGGTAAAGATAGCACTCGTGTGAAGGGTTCACCGCTATCCGCCGGTGAGCGTCTTCGCGTCGCTTGCTCCGCGCCCTCCGCTCGCGCTCGAGCGGTGGCGGCCCCTCGGAGCCGTCAGCCCTGAGTGTTCTCGGGCCTTGCTTTCGACTCGTCAGTCGGTGCTGGTTGAGTGGACGCGCCCGTCTCGCCCGTGAGCTCGCCGAGCGACTCCTCGTCGAGTTGCCCCCGCGCGGTGGCCACTACCTCCTCCGTGCCCGGTGCCGCCCGGTCAAACACGAACAGCTCGGCCACGATGTCGGGGTCGAAGAGGATCTGGCTCTGGTAGGTCAGGACCTTGCGCCCGGTAAGTCGCTCGATCTTGTCCGTCAGATTCTGCGACATCTTGTTCTCGAAGGTCTGGCGGAAGTTGCGAACCAGGTCCGCCTCGTCGAAGTCGAGCATCGTGTGCTCGGCTTGCGTCAGGCCCCCGCGCATGACGATCAGCAGCAGGTCGTCCATCATGTACGACTTGACGCTGACTGGGCCCAAGCCCCAGTACTGCTTTTGCATCTGGACGAACTCGTTGGAGATGCTCGCAAGCAGGCGGCCGCCTTCCTCCTTGGCCTGCGGCAAGTCGCCCTCAGACATTAAACGCGAATCCTAAGTGGCCGTCCCAAGCTAGGCCGCAGGAGCAGAGTGGTGCCCTGCTCCTCGACTCGCATGTTCAACGACCCCTCACCTCGCCAGGCGCCCCTTCGGCGAGCGTAGCACCGGCGGTGGCTACAGCTGACGATCAGCTCGGTCGGGGTGTTTGCGCTCGGCGGGACCAGACCGGCGCGAGCCCCCCGCCGCTCGGCGCGAAGTGGGAAGATCGTTTGCGATACGGGCCAATACCGAAGGAGCAACGGCATGGCGGAACGCAAGAAGGCCGATCGACAGGCGGCCGCGAAAAAGGGTGCAGCCACGAGACAGCGCAAGGCGGCGGCGAAGAGCGGCACCGACGCGAAGCGCTCCGGGAAAGGCGTCGGCAAGGCGGCGATCTCGACGGCGACGTCGCTCGGCGAGGCGATCAAGCAGGGGGCCAAGGCTGTGGCAAGCCGCGTTGGGGCGGTTCGCAAAGGGCGCTGAGGGAGAGCGCACGCTTGGACCTGCGAAAGCGGCGCGGACCTACTCCCGCTCCACGACGCTCGTACCGCCGCTCGCGCGAAGCGGTAGCTGGAGTGCTGCTGTGGCCTCCACCGCTCTCGGTTCGCGCGCGACCCGCTCAGAGGACGTGAGCCCACAGGCACTGACGGAGCAACCAGCAGTACCGGACAACACCCGGTCGACGCTGTGGCCTTCATGAGCAGTAAGAACATCGACCCGGATCTGGCCGTGGAGGTGCCGTGCGTCCTGCGGCCCGAGCGCGCGACCGAGGGAAGCCTCTCGCGGCCTGCCGACGACCCGCGCTGGCGGCCCTGAGGAGGTCGTGTCGCTTCCTTCGTTCAGGCCACTACCGGCGCGCTAGCCGCCGCGCCACCTCCGGCTGCTCACGAGCTTGCTAGTGGCGCCGGCGACCGCCTCCGCGCCTGCCGCCTCCGCCGGAAAAGAGCGCCTTGAGCGCCCGGAAGGGGGCGGTGACGAGCGTGAGCAGGGCGTCAAGGATGTTCTGGATGATTCTCATGGGCAGCCCTTACCCGCCTTTCGCACGTACTAACTCGGATGAAGGTCCACGTGCTCGAGCGCGCCCAGCGGCTGCCCGGTCCGCCCGAGGGAGTGTTCGGGTTCTTCGCCGAGGCCCACAACCTCGAGGAGATCACGCCACCCTTTCTCGACTTCGAGGTCGTCACTCCGAGGCCCATAGAGATGAAGGTGGGCACCCTGATCGAGTATCGGCTCAAGCTCCACGGCGTCCGAATGAGCTGGCTGACACGCATCGACACGTGGGACCCTGGGGTGAGCTTCGTGGACCGCCAACTGAAGGGGCCATACCGCCTCTGGCACCACACCCACCTCTTCGAGCCCGACGGAGAGGACACGATCATGCGCGACATCGTGCGCTACGCGCTTCCGCTGGGGCCGCTGGGCGAGCTGGCGCGACTGGCGCTCGTGCGGCGGGATCTCGACCGGATTTTCGAGTTCCGTCAGGCCGAGATCGAGCGACGCTTCATTAAGTAAAGTAAGGCTGGATGCACACGTTCTGGCGACTGCTCGGGTTCCTCGGTCCCTACCGGGGCGGAGTGGCCGCCTCCTTCGCGCTGGCCGCCGTGGCTATGGGCATGGGCGTGCTGATCCCGTTCCTCGTCGGCCGCGCGATCGACGACATCCGTCGTGGCGGCGCGGACCTCACGCCGCTGGTCTGGGCGCTGGTCGGCGCCGGGGTGCTGCGGCTCGTGTTCAGCGTGGTGCGCCGACTGGTGGCCGGACGGGTGTCCCTCGGGGTCGAGTTCGACCTGCGCAATCGCATGTACGGGCACTTGCAGTCGCTCGAGCTGTCGTACTTCGACGGACAGCAGACGGGCCAGCTCATGTCGCGCTCGACCGTCGACCTGCAAGCGGTGCGCTTCTTCTTGGGCTACGGCCTCATCTTCATCGCCCAGGCAGCGCTGACCATCGCGATAGCAGCGGTGGTGATGGTGGCCGTGAACCCGATCCTCGCTTTGGTGGCGCTCGCCCCCATGCCCTTCGTCCCCTGGGTGGCGTGGCGCTACGGCTCGCGCAACCGCCCGGCGACGCAGGAGGTCCAGCAGCGCATAGCCGAGCTGACCGCCGAGGCCGAGGAGAACGTCTCCGGCGTGCGGGTGGTCAAGGCCTTTGCCCAAGAGCAGCGCCAGCTGGCGCGCTTTCGTGGCGCGGTGAAGCGGGTCTTCGACCAGTCGATGGTCTCCACTCGATTGCGTGCCTTCTACAACCCGTTCATCGGCTTCCTGCCTCAGCTCGGCCTCGCCGCGCTGGTGTTGGTGGGCGGCCGGCAGGTGATCTCCGGCGTGATCTCCGTGGGCGACTTCGTGGCCTTCTTCGGCTACGTGGTGATGCTCACCTCGCCGATGCGCACCCTCGGCATCATGCTCGGCATGGCCCAGCGGGCGGTGGCCTCGGGTGCGCGCGTGTTCGAGATCCTCGACCGCGAGCCCCAGTTGACCGTTCCCGCCGGCGCCCCGCCCCTGCCCGAGGGCGGCGGCCGTGTCGAGCTGCGCGGGGTGAGCTTCGGCTACGACGGCGGCGAGCCCGTCCTGCGCGACGTCGACCTCGACGTGGAGGCCGGCCAGACGGTGG
>JACCZR010000187.1 GCA_013695855.1 Thermoleophilaceae bacterium | reverse complement strand
CGTCGTCTTGGGTGACTACCGGGAGTCCGTGCTCGACAGCGGTCGCGGCGATCAATGCGTCGGTGAGCTTGACCGCCCGCTGTATGCCCGCTGCGCGGCAGTCGTCGACCAGACGTGCCCAGGCGACGTGGACCTGTGGGCTCGTGGGGCCCCCAGCGTCAGTTGATCAGGCGCTTCTCGCTGCGGTTGATCGCCACCCTCCACATCACCAGCGCGAACCCGATCAAGGCGCCGGCGTGGCCCACGTCCACCCAGCCCTCGAAGCCGAACACCGCATGGCGCACCAGCTCCACGCAGTGGTGCAGGGGGTTCAGCTGCGCGAGGGCCTGCGCCCATTCGGGGAGCTGGTCGAGCGGGAAGAAGGCGCCGGCCACCAGGAACAGCGGCGTGATCACCGAGGAGGTGACGTAGCCGAAGTTGTCGATGGTCTTGAGGACCGCCGCAATCGTGATGCCGAAGCCTGCCCAGCCGAAGCCGGTGACGAACGCGATGAGCGGCACCACCAGCATGCCCCAGGTGGGGTCGAGGCCGAAGACCATCGCCACCAGCAGCGGCACGTTGCCGTAGACCCCGGCGCGGATGGCTATCCACAGCGCCTCGCCGGTAACCAGCTCCTCGGTGTCCACCGGCGCTGCCAGGATCGCGTCGTAGGTGCGCTGGAACTCGCGCTTGATGAAGGACGAGAACATCGCCGGGAAGACCGACGAGAAGAGCACCGCGGTCGCCACCGTCCCGGTGCCGACGAACTCCACGTAGGGAAGGCCGGCCACGGTGGAGACCAGCGAGCCGAAGCCGAAGCCGAAGGCCAGCAGGAAGATGGTCGGCTCGACCGTCGAAGAGAACGTGGTCGAGCGCCAATAGGAGGAGAAGTTCATGACCTCGCGCGCCAGCACGCCGCCGAGGGCGGCTCGCTCCAGGCGGTGCAGTCGCCGCGGGGACGCGGTGGCGGTGCTCACGCGATCTCCTCGCCGGTGAGCAGCACGAACACGTCCTCGAGCGTCGCGGGCCGGCGCTCGCCCTCGGGGGCATGGCCGTCCACCCCGAGCACCGACACCGAGGTCCCGGTGCGGCGCGTCCGCAGCCCCGCCCGGGCGGCCTCCTGCTCGGCCTCGGCCAGGCGATCCGGCGGCCCGTAGACCTCGACGACCTCGCGCCCGGCGTGCTCGACGATCAGCTCGGCCGGGCGCCCTGTCGCCACCGCGCGGCCGTTGGCCATGATCGCCACGGTGTCGGCCAGCCGCTGGGCCTCCTCGATGTAGTGGGTGGACATGAGGATCGAGGTCCCCTCGGCGCGCAGGAGGTCGATCAGGGCCCACAGCTCCTGGCGCACCTGCGGGTCGAGCCCCACGGTCGGCTCGTCCAGCAGGAGCAGCCGCGGGCGGTGCACCAGCGCACGGGCGATGAGCAGCCGCCGGCGCATGCCGCCCGAGAGCTCGTCCACCTTGGCGTCGCGGCGCTCGGTGAGATTGGCGATGTCCAGCGTGCGCTCGACCGCTTCGTGGCGCTCGCCGCGGGGTACGCGGTACAGGTGAGCGAAGACCAGCAGGTTCTGGGCCACGGTGAGGGTGGTGTCGAGGTTGTCCAGTTGCGGCACCACTCCGCATTCGGCGCGGGCCTGCTTGCTCTCCTCGGGGAGGTGAAAGCCGAGCACCTCGATCTCACCCTCGTCGGCGATCGCCTGGGCGGTGAGCGTGCGCATGGTGGTCGACTTGCCGGCGCCGTTGGGGCCGAGCAGGCCGACGCAGGTGCCGTAGGGCACCTCGAGGTCCAGGCCGTCGACCGCGGTGATCGGGCCGTAGCGCTTGACCACCCTGTCGAGGCGAATCGCGAGATCCACGAGACGACTGTATGAAGGCCCGCATCCTCGTGGGCACCTCCAGCTGGGCCGACCCCGGGTTCGTGGAGAAGTGGTATCCGCAGGGCATGCCCGCCCGAGACCGGCTGCCCTGGTACGCGGCGCAGTTCGAGGGCGTGGAGGTCAACTCGACCTTCTACGCCATCCCGCGCTCGGACACGGTGCGCCGCTGGGCCGAGGTGACCCCGGGCGGGTTCACGTTCGACGTGAAGCTCCACCGCCTGCTCTCGCGCCACAGCGCGCCGCTGGACTCGCTGCCCACCGACCTGCGCGAGCAGGCGAGGACCAACGAGCGAGGCCGAGTCGTCCTCGAGCCAGCGCTGGAGGAGACGGTCGCACGCCGGACGCTCGAGGAGCTAGAGCCGCTGCGGGAGGCCGGCAAGCTCGGTGCGCTCCTGCTGGCGCTCACGCCGGCCTTCGCGCCTGGAAGACGGAAGCTCGACGAGCTGGAGGGGCTGGTGGACACGCTCAAGCCCCAGCGCCTGGCGGTCGAGCTGCGCCACCGGGGCTGGGTGAGCGAGCGCAACCTCGAAGAGACCCTCGGCTGGTACTCCGAAAACGACGTCGCCTTCGTCGCGGTGGACGCCCCGCCGGGCGACCACGCGCCGATCATGCCGGATCTCGACGCGGTGACCAGCGACGACCTCGCCTACCTGCGCATGCACGGGCGCAATGCCGAGGGCTACCTGCACGGCAAGTCGGTGGCTGAGCGCTTCGGCTGGGTCTACTCCGACGACGAGCTCGAGGAGATCGCCGGCCGGGCGAGGGGGCTGGCCGAGGACGCCGGCCAGGTGCACGTCATGTTCAACAACAACTGCGACGACGACGCGCCCTCCGCGGCGCTGCGCCTGCGCGCGCTGCTCGGACAGGATCCACCGGGACCGCCGGAGGCAGAGCAGCTGACGCTGGGCTGAGCGCGCCCGCTAGACCCGGTCGAGCTCGGCCCAGACTCGGCTGACGCCCCCGGCGTTGCTGACGCCCCAGCGATCGGCGAGGTGATCGACGAGGTATAGGCCCCAGCCACCCTCGGGGCTCTGGCCGGGCGCGCGCTCCTCGAACTCGAAGCCCGGTCCGCGACTGGCCACCTCGAGCCGCACCTTCGGCTCGGTCACGTGGACCCGCAGGTCGATGGCCGTGGCATCCGCGTGGCGGACGCTGTTGGTCACCAACTCGGTCACCAGCAGGCGCACGGTGTCCAGCGTGTTGGTGCCCAGGCCATGCTCGAGGCGTCTCAGGGCCCCGCGGGCCTCGCCCGCGGCGTCGGGGCCGCCGGTCACGCGAAGGCTGACCAGATCATCGGAAGGGCATGGAGCGGCGGGGGCGAACATGGGCGAAGAGCAGGTTGACTGACCAGTCAATACCCACCTGAGGGTCTCTCTCAACATCGGTGAGGCAAGAACCCGCCCACATGCGCGTGCCCGCCGGAGTGACCCGCGTGCGCGCGGACAACCCGTCGCCCCTCACCCTCGACGGGACCAACACGTACGTGGTGGCGGGCTGGGTGGTCGATCCCGGCCCTCTGCTCGAAGGTCACCTGGCGGCCGTGAAGAAGGCGGCGGGCGAGGTCGAGGGCGTGGTGCTCACCCACGACCACCCCGATCATGCCGAGGCCGCTGAGGCATTCCGCGTGCCGGTCCACCGGCCCGGCGAAGGGGAGGAGGCGGGCCCGTTCACCGCGCTGGCCACTCCGGGGCACTCGGCCGACAGCGTGTGCCTGCTCATGGGCCTCACGTGCTTCACCGGCGACACGGTCCTCGGCGAGGGCAGCGTGTTCATCGCGCCGGGCGAGGGCTCGCT
>JACCZR010000186.1 GCA_013695855.1 Thermoleophilaceae bacterium | reverse complement strand
GAGCTCGGCCCGGCGGCGGCCGCTGCGACCGTCCACGGTGGGCACGGCGGCCCACATGCCTCCGTCGAGCTGGCGGCCCACCAAGTGCATGTTCGCCCGCCCAATCACGCGCGACTCGTCGGAGGTGAGCGCCATCCACTTGGCCAGGACGTCGTCGGAGGCGGGCAGGCGCGAGCGGTCCGCCTCGCCGGTCAGGTCGGGGAACTCGACGCAGTACTCGCTGAGCAGCCGCCCGCTGGCGGGCACGTAGGCGACGATCGGCTTGTGGGCGTAGATCAGGTAGGCGTACGCCGGCCCCTCGGTGTCCGCGTCGCCGGTCCTGCGCGCGAGCGCGCCGGGGACGCGGATGAACCCGAGGTCGCGATACATGGCCCACTCCTCGTCGTTCACGCACGAGCGCAGCAGCTCGCGCGCCCGCTGCTCGGCCCGGCGTTCCCGTCCCGGGTCGTAGAGCCCACCCGCCGAGACGCGGCTGCGCCCCATCCTCTCCCGGTGGCGCGCGGCCAACTCGCTTCCGCCGCGCCACAGCAGGGGCATGGTCAGTGCCAGTGCGACGAGAGCGAGGACCAGCAGTGCCAGTAGCACGATTTCGCGCGGCTCAGCCGCCCGCGGCGCGGGGGAAGAAGATCACCCGCTCCGCGGCGGGCGGGATGTCGGCGTAGTGCTGCACGAGCTCGGCCCGGCGGCGGCCGCTGCGACCGTCCACGGTGGGCACGGCGGCCCACATGCCTCCGTCGAGCTGGCGGCGGAACTCCTCGACCAGCCGCTCCTCCTCCTCGCTCACGCGCGGATCGCCCTCGGCGATGAGAACCTCACCGTGGCCCGGCTTCATACGAAGGAACTTGATCGCAGCTGCTCCTGAGAAGAGGAAACGAATGCCGCCGGAGCTCGGCGGGGTCTTGATTATGGCAAAGCCCCGTCGCGGCCACGGCGGTCTGGCGCCTTCGCGCCGAAACGGTTTGCCCCGCGGCGACCGGCTGGCGGTGTCCCCCGAAAGCGCGCCGGGCCTCAGTTTCGCCGCCCGACGCCCAGCGCGTTGACCGGGCCGACCCCGCGGCCCAGCTCACGGAGCCCGTCGCGCACGGCGTCTCCGGCGACCTGCCGGGCGAAGCGGGCCGCTTCGAGCTCGTCCATGCCCAGCGCCAGGCCCGAGGCGAGGGCCGACGAGTGGGTGCATCCCGAGCCGTGAGCCGCGCCGTCGGGGTGGCGCTCTCCGGGTAAGGCCTCCAGGCGCTCGCCATCGAAGAAGAGGTCGGTCGCCTCCTCGCGATGTCCCCCGGTGACTACCACCGCGCCCGGGCCGAGCGCGCGCACGAGGCGAGCCAGGTGCTCCGCCTCCCCCTCCGCGCCTGCCAGCACCGCGGCCTCGGTGAGATTGGGCGTGACCACGGCGGCCCGCGGCACCAGCTGCTCACGCAGCGCCTGCTCTGCGTCGGGCGCGAGCAGGCGGGCGCCACTCTCGCTGACCATCACCGGATCGAGCACGATCGGCGCCGCGCCCACCAGCTCGAGTGCCTGCCCCACAGCCATAACGGCCTCCGCGGAGCCGACCATGCCGATCTTCACCGCGTCCACGCCGATGTCGTCCGCCACGGCCCGGACCTGCTCGACGATGGCCTGAGCGGGAAGCGAATGAACCGCGGTCACCGCCACCGTGTTCTGAGCGGTCACCGCGGTGAGGGCGGACATTCCGTGCACCCCGCAGCGAGCCATCGCTTTGAGGTCGGCCTGGATGCCCGCGCCCGCGCCGGAGTCGGAGCCTGCGATGGAGAGGACTCGGGCAACGGGGGTCACGGGGCGAGGATAGGCCGAGCACCTCAACCTCCGGCTCGCCTCAGGTAGCGCCCCAACGGGTCCCGGAGCACGAGCCCCGCCCCCTCCAACCGCGCGAGCGCGCTACGCACATCCGACGCCGCCAGACGGGCTCGGCGCCCGATCGCCTCGAGCCCCTCCTCGCTCTCGACGGCTTCCAGGACCCGCCTCGCGGCGGGGTCCAGCGCCGAAACCTCGTTCGCCGGCTCGGGCAGGTCGCGAGGCCCTCTCAACATCGCGCGCGAATCCGGCGCCAACTCGGCGAGCACGTCCTGCGCCCCCCGGACGACCGCTGCCCCGTCGCGCAGCAGGCCGTTGGCGCCGGCGGCCGACCAGGAGGTCACCCGTCCGGGCACCGCCGCGACCCCCCTGCCGAGCTGGCCGGCGAATCGCGCGGTGATGAGCGAGCCCGAAGGCTCCGCGGCCTCCACCACCACCGTCAGCTCGGCGGTCGCCGCCATGATCCGGTTGCGGGCCGGAAAGCTCCAGCGGTAGGGGCGCAGACCCGGCGGAAGCTCGGACATCACCACCGAGTCGTCGACCAGGCGGCGCCAGAGCAGGGTGTTCGTCCGCGGATAGGGCACGTCAGGGCCATTGGCCATCACCGCGATCGACGATGCTCGCCGCCCGTCCAGGGCCCCACGGTGGGCAGCGGCATCTATGCCCAGCGCGAGCCCGCTCACCACGGTCACACCAGCCGCCGCGAGGTCGCGCCCGAGCGCGTAAGCGATCTCGCGTCCGTAGGGCGAAGGCTTGCGGGTCCCCACCACGGTGACCACCGGGGCGCTGAGCGCGTCGGCGAGGCGCTGGCGGCCGCCCAGCAGCCACAGGACCGGTGGCGGGTCCGCCGCGAACGCGAGCGCGGTCGGGTAGGGCTGGCAGTGGCGGCACACGGCCTCGATGCCGGCTTCGTCGAGCTCGGCGCTCACCGCATCGAGGTCCAGCTCCTCGAGCCACCTCCGAACGTCGTGCCGCTCTGCGGGCACCACCAGGGCTTCGACCAGCTCCTCGCAGCCAAGCCCCAGGAGGCCGCCCTTCCGCTTCTCCGGAGGCTTTCCCAAGAGCCCGGCGATCCTCGGGGCGAGACGCCCGATGAGGAGACTACGGCGAAGGCAGCCCGAGCACGCCCCGGCCGCCGCGTTCACGCCGCCACCCTCCCGAACGGGGACAGCCGGTAGCCGAGCGCCTCTTCAACGTCCCGAGCCTCGACTTCCTCGCGTACCGCGAGGTCGGCGATCGTCCGTGCCACCCGGAGGACCCGATCGTGTCCTCGACCGCTCAGGGCCGCACCCTGGCTGAGCCCCAACAGGGAGGCCGCCGCGTCGCTGGACAGCTCCACGAGGCGGCGGGTCAGAGATCCGTCCATATCCGCGTTGCAGTGGGCGCCGGTGGATGCCAGCCGGTCGACTTGTCGCCGGCGCGCTCGAGCGACCTGATCGCGAACCTCCGCGGAGCTCGTGCCCCGGCTGCGGTCGGGCCCGGTGACCAGCTCGACGGTGGGCACCGCCTCGATCTGGCAGACCAAGTCGATCCGGTCCAGGAGCGGTCCGCTCAGGCGGCGCAGGTACCGCGACAGCTCGAGGTCGGAGCAGCTGCAGACCGCGGGCCGACCGCAGGGACAGTCGTTGCATGCGGCTACGAGCATCCCCCGCGCGGGGAAGGAGACCGAGCGCTGTCCACGCACGATCTCGACCACCCCCTCCTCGAGCGGCTGGCGCATGGCGTCGAGCGCGGCTCGGGAGAACTCCGCCAGCTCATCGAGGAACAGGACCCCCCGGTGGGCAAGCGTGAGCTCCCCCGGACGCGGTGGGCTGGCACCTCCCACGAGGCCCTGTGCCGAGACGGTGTGGTGTGGCGAGCGAAAGGGCCGCCTGTCCACCAGCCCTCCCGGAGCCAGGCCGGCCACACTGTGGATCTGCGTGACCTCCAGGGCCTCCTCGAAGGAGAGGGGCGGCAGGATGGCCGGAAGCCGGCGGGCCAACATGGTCTTGCCGGCTCCAGGAGGGCCGATCATGAGCAGGTTGTGACCACCAGCCGCCGCGATCTCGAGAGCGCGCTTGGCGTCGGCGTGGCCGCGCACCTCCCCCAGCTCGAGCTCCGACGGCGGCGGCGGCTGGAACACCCGTCGGCCGGCGACTGGCGCCAGAGGGGCCCACTCACCTCGAAGCAGGTCGACGATACGCGCAAGGTCGGGAACGGGGAGCACCTCGACCTCGCTCACCAGGGCCGCCTCCTCGGCGTTCTCCTCCGGGACGATCAGGTGCTCGTAGCCGGCGTGCCGCGCGCCGACGGCAAAGGCAAGCGCGCCCCGGACGGGCCGCAGCCGGCCGCTGAGCGAGAGCTCTCCGCACACCGCGTGCGAAGCCAGCCGCTCGTGTGGCACCTGCCCCGTAGCGGCGAGCAGGCCCACGGCGATCGCGAGGTCGAAGCTCGCGCCGTGCTTGTGAACGTGCGCGGGCGCGAGGTTCGCCGCCAGCCGCTGCTGAGGGAAGTCGAGCCCCGAGTTCAGGAGCGCCGCGCGTACGCGCTCGCGCGACTCGCGCACCGCTCGATCGGCCAGGCCCACGAGCGTGAAGGTCGGAAGGCCGCGGCGGGCGTCGACTTCGACCGTGACCTCGCGGCTGCTGATCCCGTCGAGGGTGAAGGTGGCGACCGAGGCGAGCACGGCGGGGAAGCTAGGCGGGGCCGTGTGACGCGTGAGTGACGGAGGCGAAAGATGGGCTACTCCTGGCCACCGCACGTCGCCGACGCGACTTGGTGCGGAGCCGTCACCCAGGTAACCCACACGTGCGCCGCGTCGACCTAACGTGGCGCGACGTGAGATCGGACCACCGACAGCGGCTCGGGGCGCTCGGCGAGACGCTTGCCTGCCGGCACCTCGAGGCGCACGGCTACTCGGTGATCGCGCGCAACTTCCGCACCCGGCACGGAGAGCTCGACCTCGTAGCCGCCGACTCGCGCTACCTGGTCATCTGCGAGGTCAAGACACGGGTGGGCCGCAGAGCGGGGATCGGTCCCCTCGCCGCGGTGGGCCAAGCCAAGCGCTCGCAGGTCCGGCGCATGGCCCGCCAGTGGCTGGCAGAGCGAGGTCCCGGAGGGCCGCGACCGGCCGAGCTGCGCTTCGATGCCATAGGGATCATCCTCGACGGCCGCGGCCGGCTGATCGAGCTCGACCACGTCGAGGCCGCGTTCTGACCTCGCGCGAAGGGAGGGCCCTAGCCCTCGAGCGCCAGTTGCTGGTAGGCGATCGACTGGAAGGACAGCCGATGCAGCGGCGAGATTCCGTGCGCCTTGATCGCCGCGCGGTGCTCGGGCGTCGAATAGCCGACGTTGGTCTGGAAGTCCCAACGGGGATGGCGCTCCGCGGCACGCCTCATGTAGCGATCGCGGGTCACCTTGGCGAGAACCGATGCAGCGGCTATCGCCGCGCTGCGGCAGTCGCCGTCCACCACCGCCCGCTGCTCGTACGGCAGGTCGCCGACCCTGAAGCCGTCCACGAGGCAGACGGTCCCCTCACACGCCACGGCGAGCAGGCCGGAGCGCAGGGCGTCGAGGTTCGAGCGGTGCAGGCCGTAGCTGTCGATCCGGCGTACGCAACGGCTGACCACCGTCGCCTTCGCCGCCGCGCGCAGCACCAGTGGGTAGAGCTCCTCGCGCCCCGCCACGGTGTGCTGCTTGGAGTCGTTGAGGCGGGCGAGCGCACGACGGTCGGCGAGCGTCAGGCGCTCGAGATCGAAGAGAACGGCCGCGGCCACGAGTGGGCCCGCCAGTGAGCCGCGCCCTGCCTCGTCGGCGCCGGCCACGAAGCGGGCGCCCTGCTCGCGGTCGAAAGCGAAGAGCCTTCGCCCCCGCAAAGGCGCCCGACGGCGCCGCTTGCGTGCCGCCTTGGTGGTCTCGGGGGCCGCCATCGCGGGCCGATGGTACGGCGGGGTGCGGCGGCTGGGACGCGAACGACCGCCTATAGCCCGCTACTTGCGGCGAGTACGCCTGTCCGAAGGTCTGCCTAGAGGGTGCCTATCTTGCCGGGCGGCCAGTAGGTGGCGAACGCCTGGCCGATCAGCCAGCTCTTGGGGACCGGGCCCCAGGCGCGGCTGTCGAGGCTCGCGCCGCGATTGTCGCCCATCATGAAGTAGTGGCCACGGGGTATCTCGACCTCCCGAGGCAGCTCGCACAGGTCGTCGCACGCTGAGTCGGCCTCGATATAGGTCTCGTCGAGGCGCTTGCCGCCGATGTAGACACGGTTCTTGATGACCTTGAGCTTGTCCCCTGGGAGGCCGACCACGCGCTTGATGAAGTTGGTGTCCGAACGCTGAGGAGTCGGCCGGGAGCAGACACTGCCCTCTACGCGCGGCGCACCGCACCTCGCCTCGCCCGACTCATCGTCGTCGGCCCCTTGGGGCGGCTTGAAGACCACCACGTCGCCCCGCTCGGGGTCGGTGAAGCGAAAGCTCACACGGTCCACGAGGACCCGCTGGCCCACCTCGAGGGTGGGGACCATCGACTCGCTGGGGATACGGAAGGGCTTGACGAGGAATCCCTGGATCAGGAGGAAAAGCCCCAGAGCAAGGCCGACGATGGTGACGAGCTCGATGAGCGAGCTCCGCCCGCTGTGCTGCTTTGTGTGCGCCAAGGTCCCTCCCGACGGGCCTGGCTAGCCGCGCGAGCCGGCCGGGTCTTCGGCGTCGGCCGCGGGCTCGTCGCCGGCCTCGGACTCGGGCCGGTCGCCGACGTCGGCGGAGGCGTCGTCGCCCGTGGCCTCGTGCTCGGTCGGCTCGGCGCCATCGGTCTCAGGGCCCGCTTCCGCCTCGCGCGCGGCCTCGCCATCCGAGACCTCGGCGGCATCCTCCTGCAGACCGGCGGCGGCCGCGTCGCTCATCGGCTCCTCGGCAGGGGGCATCACGCCCTCCTGCAGCTCGGCGGCCGTGAACCGGCGCTCGCGCACACGTGCCCGGCGTCCGACCCGCTCGCGCAGGTAGTAGAGCTTCGCTCGGCGGACGTCCCCGCGGCTGGCCACCTCGATCTGCTCGATCTTCGGGGAATGCACGGGAAACGTGCGCTCCACGCCCACGCCGAAGGACTGCTTTCGCACCGTGAAGGTCTCCCGGGCGCCCGAGCCTTGGCGCTTGAGCACTGTGCCCTCGAAGACCTGGGTGCGGCGGCGGGTGCCCTCGACCACCTGAAAGTGCACGCGCACGCGGTCCCCCGCGTCAAAGAAGGGAACCCGGCGAAGCTGGGCACGCTCGATGCTGTCGATCACGCTGCTCATATCAAGAGGACGCGGGCGCCGGCGAGGCGTCGCGCGGTGGAGAATGGTAGCGAGAGCTCAGCGGCGCGATCGGGCCTGAGCGAAGCGCCACGCCCGGATCCGGGCGTGATCGCCCGACAGCAGCACCTCCGGCACCCCGTGGCCCCTCCACTCGGCCGGCCTCGTGTAGTGCGGGTATTCGGGCGCACCCTCGAGCGCGGGGCTGAAGGACTCCTCGACGACGCTCTCGGCGTGCCCGAGGGCCCCCGGGAGCTTGCGGATAACGGCGTCGCAGACCACCATCGCGGCAAGCTCCCCGCCCGCCAGCACGTAGGGGCCGATCGAGACCACGTCGGTCGCCAGGTGGTCGTGGACGCGTTCGTCGAAGCCCTCGTAGCGCCCGCAGAGCAGGGCGACCTCCGGCTCGGTGGCCAGCTCGGCGGCCAAGGCGTCGTCGAGCTGACG
>JACCZR010000163.1 GCA_013695855.1 Thermoleophilaceae bacterium | reverse complement strand
GGTCTGGCGCGCGCCCGAGCCCTCCGCGGATCGCTCGGGCGGCGGGTCGGGCGCCCTGGCCGCGGGCCTCGCGAGCGGCGCGCTCACCACCTCGGTCAGCCTGAGTGGGCCACCGCTCGTGCTGTGGCTGCGCGCGCGGGGCCTGGCGCCGGCCGAACTGCGGGCCTCGCTCGCCGCCGCCTTCCTGATGCTGAACCTCGTCGGCGGCGCCTTCGTGGTGGCCGCGGGCGGAGTGTCTGAGCTGGTCGACCCGGCCGTGATCGTGCCGTTGCTTGCCCTGGTGGTGGCCGGTCACCTGCTCGGCGCGAGGCTGTTTCGCCGCTTGGACCCGATTCGCTTCTCGGCGGTGACGCTGACCCTGGTGGCCGCGGGCGGCCTGGCGAGCGTGCTCGCCGGGCTCTCGGCCGCTTAGCCCACCCCGGCGGCCGACAGGAAGCTCACTCCGGTGAGCCGTTGCGAGGCCTCCCACAGCCGGCTTCCGTTTTCGGGGTCGTACGCCGGCGGTATCGCCTCGACCTTCTTCGGGAAGCCCCGGAACTCGCCGGGGCCGTCCGGGCCGTAGTACTCGCCGCCCTGCACGCCGGGCGCCGTGGCGGCGTAGAGCGTGGGCAGGGCGCCGCGCTCTGCGCTCTGGGCCACGATGAGGTTGCTGATCTTCATCGCCGCTTTCGCGATCCCGGTCGGCCCGGTGCTCTGCAGGTTCGTGGCCGAGTAGCCGGGGTGGGCGAACACACTGATCGCCGGTGACCCACTCTCGCGCAGGCGCCGGTTGAGCTCGACGGCGAAGACGGCGTTGGCGAGCTTCGAGCCCTGGTAGGCACCGCGGGGGCTGTAGGAGCTCTCCTTCTGCAGGTCGTCGAAGTCGAGCTTTCCGCCCTTGTGCTCGTTGCTGCTCAAGGTCACGATCCGGCCGGAGTCGGAGCGCTGCATGGCTTCCAGCAGCAGCCCGGTCAGCGCGAAGTGGCCGAGGTGGTTGGTGCCGAATTGGAGCTCGAAGCCGTCGCTGGTGGTCTGCTGCGGGGTCATCATCACCCCGGCGTTGTTCACCAGCAGGTCCACCCGCTCACCCCCGAGCTCGCCGGCGAAGCGGCGCACCGAGTCGAGGCTGCCGAGGTCGAGCTCGAGCACGCGTGGCTTCGTGGCGCCGGTCTCGGCCTGGATCTCGCCGGCGGTGGCCTCGCCCTTGTCTGCGCTCCTGCTCGCCACCACCACGTCCGCGCCGTGGCGGGCCAGCTCAAGCGCGGTGATGCGGCCCAGCCCGCTGTTGGCCCCGGTCACGATCGCGACCTTCCCCGACTGATCGGGGATGTCGCCGGCTGTCCACTTGTCGCTCATCGCTCTAGGCCTCGATCACGAACGCCACGTCGTCCACGTAGCAAGGTGGTCACTTGGTCCAGGTGGGTGCAGGCGGGCATGTGTTCCAGTCTTGCGAACCGCGCAAGCCCTGTGCTCGACTGGCGCGCAAGCGCGCTTGCGAGAACACCGGCAAAGATGCGAACATGCGTTCCCCTATGGTGATCTGTGCGCTAATCCCCCGCTTCGAGCTGGTGGCGGCCCTGGGGGAGCGGCGCGCGCTGTCTGGATTGAGCGAGCGGTGCTCAGCCGAGATCGATCGGTCCGGTGCTCACCCGACCGACGCTCGGGCTGCGCTCCGGCCCAAACGCCCGGCCTGCGCTCCTCCGCTACTGGCCGAGCCCGTTGCGCTGGCTCCCGAGGCCGGCCGCGAGCAGATGGTGGGCGAGGTCTCCGCGCCGGCCGAGGCCTTTGGCGTGGTGCGCGGGATGCGGGTGGGGGAGGCGCTGACGCGCTGTCCCGAGCTGCGCCTGGTGTCGCCCGACCCCGAGGGTGTCCGCAAACTGTGGTCCGCGGTGCTCGATCGCGTGGAGAGCCTGGGCGCCGCGCCCGAGTCCGACCACGCGGGAGAGGCATACTTCGAGGCCGAGGGGCTGCACGGGCTGCACGGGGACGGGCTGGCCGGGGTCCTCGCCGTTGCGAGACGGGCGCTCGGGAGCGCACGCCTGGGGGTGGGGCCAAGCCGCTTCGCCGCCTACGCGGCGGCCCTGCAGGCCCGCCCGCGTCATCTCGCCCGTGCACCCGATCCCCAGCCGCTTGGCCCCCGGCCTGCTCCCGCGGGCGCCGTAGTCGTCGAGCCGGCCGACGTCTCTCGCTTCCTCGCCCCTCTGCCGGTGGGCCTGCTGCGCGTGCGGCCCGAGCTGTCCTCGCTGCCCGAGACCCTCGAGCGCCTGGGTCTGCGCACCCTCGGCGAGCTGGCCGCCCTGCCCTCGCGTTCGGTGGCCGAGCGCTTCGGCCACCCGGGCCTGCTGGCCCTCGACCTCGCGCGCGGGCGCGACACCCCCCTGGAGCCCCGCCGCCCGCCCGAACCGGTCACAGAGCGCCTGGACCTGCCCGAGGC
>JACCZR010000160.1 GCA_013695855.1 Thermoleophilaceae bacterium | reverse complement strand
GCCCCGTGCAAACGGGGCGCTTCGGTCGTTACGGGGCCGTCCGAGCGATCGTCGCGCCGCGCGGGCGCGTGACACGATGACCTCGTGATCGCCGTCCGCGCGCCGCTTCGGGTCTCCCTGGGCGGCGGCGGGACCGACCTCCCCTCGTTCTTCTGCGAGGAGGAGGGCTTCGTCGTCTCGGCGGCGATCGACAAGCACGTCTGGCTGCTGGTGAGCACCGGCTTCCAGGACCGCTATCGGCTCAAGCACCTGGAGTGGGAGGAGGTTCAGAGCGCCGCCCAGGTCGAGCACCCGATCCTGCGTGCCGCGCTGACCCACCACTGGAACGGGGCCCCGCTCGAGCTGGCCTCGGCAGCCGACGTCCCGGCCGGCACCGGCCTCGGCTCATCGCCCGCGTAGCGTCCACGATCGCGATCCCGCAAGGCCCTCCCCAGCGGAGCAGACCCACCGCCCGACACCACGCATCCTGGCCCAGTGAACGCCGACGGCCGCTACGCCCCGAGCCCCAGCGGCCCGCTGCACGTGGGCAACCTCCGGACGGCCCTGCTGGCCTGGCTGTTCGCGCGCTCGCAGGGCGCGAAGTTCCGCCTTCGCATCGAAGACCTGGACCCTCAGCGCTCCCGTCTCGAGCACGAAGCGGGTCAGTTGGCCGACCTCAGAGCGCTCGGACTGGACTGGGACGGCCCCGTGGTGCGCCAATCCGAGCGGCGCGAGCGTCACCGCCAGGCGCTCGAACAGCTGCCGACCTACCCCTGCTGGTGCACGCGCGCGGAGATCCGCGAGGCCGCCCGGGCGCCCCACGGCGGAGAGGTGCCGTATCCGGGCACGTGCCGCCGTAGAAAGGACGGGCCGGGCCGCCCGGCGGCGATTCGCCTCGACGCGCAGCGGGCGAGCGTCCGCTTCACCGATCGCCTGCACGGCCACAAAGAGGCGACCGTCGACGACTTCGTGCTGTGGCGAAAGGACGACGTGCCCTCGTACAACCTCGCCGTCACAGTCGACGACGCGGACACCGGCATCGGAGAGGTCGTGCGCGGCGAGGATCTGCTGCAGACCACGCCGCGCCAGGTGCTGCTCCAGCGGCTGCTCGGCTTCGAGACGCCGAGCTACGCCCACGTGCCGCTGGTGCTGGGCGCAGACGGCAGGAGGCTGGCCAAGCGCGACGGCGACCCCGGGGCATCGCCGCAGTGGATGGCCGAGAGCCTCGGCCTGGCCGAGCCGGGTGAATCCGTGACGCCCGAGCTGCTGCTCTCGCGCTTCGACCCCCTAGGGTGGCGCCCATGACCACCGTGGGAGATCTCGTCGCGGACGTCGACGGTCGCGAGCAGCACATCGTCGACGTGCTCATCGACGCATTCGAGGAGCTGATCGAAGCCGACCCGCTCGCCTTCCGCAAGAAGTTCCGCAAGATGGCGGCCGGCCCGTTCCCCTTCTACCGGGGCACGGCCTGCATCTTCTACGCCGACGTCGCGGGACTCGAGGACCGCTGGGTGGACGAGCGCACGAGGCGTGTCTGGATTCAGGGCGACCTGCACGCCGAGAACTACGGCACCTACATGAACGCCGAGGGCATGCTGGTCTTCGACGTCAACGACTTCGACGAGGCCTACGTGGGCCACTACACCTGGGACCTCCAGCGCATGGCCGCCAGCCTCGCGCTGCTGGGCTTCGCCAAGGCCCTTTCGGACAGCACAATCCGCGAGATGATCGATACCTACGCCCGCTCGTATCTCGACCAGGTGCGCGCCTTCAGCGGCGGGGACCGCGACGCCGAGTTCAGCCTCACGCTCGAGAACACCGAAGGCGCCCTGCACGACGCGCTGGTGGACGCCCGCATGGAGACCCGTATACAGCTGCTGGAGTCCAACACGGCCATAGACGGCGAGGACCGCCGCTTCACCGAGGGCGGCGGCGTGCGCCGGCTCGACGACACCGAACGCGAGACGGTGATTGCCGCATACGAGAAGTACCTGGAGACGATCCCCGAGCTCAAGCGCCAGCACAGCGTCTCCTACGAGGTCAAGGACGTCGTCGGGCGCAAGGGGTTCGGCATCGGCAGCGCCGGCCTGCCCGCCTACAACCTGTTGATCGAGGGACCGAGCCAGGCGCTCGAGAACGACGTGATGCTGTCGATGAAGCAGGGCAACGTCGCCGCGCCCAGCCGGGTCGTCACCGACGAGAAGATCTCAAGCTTCTTCGAGCACCACGGACACCGCACGGCGGTCTCCCAGCACGCCCTCCAGGCCCACGCCGATCCGTGGGTGGGCTGGACGCAGCTGAACGGCACCGGCCAGGTGGTTCAGGAGATCTCGCCCTACACCGCGGACGTCGACTGGGACGCCGTGACCGACGTCGAGGAGATCCTCCCACTGCTGCGCTCCCTGGGCCAGGCCACCGCCAAGGTCCACTGCGTCTCCGACGCCGGCTCCGAACAGTCGCTCGTGGACTTCCAGACCGAGGAGGCGATCATGGCTGTGGTGAGCGGCCGCGACGACGAGTTCGCCGCCGACCTGGCCGACTTCGGGGCCGCCTACGGCGAGCTGGCGCGCGAGGACCACCGGCGCTTCGTGGACTCCTTTCGCAACGGGAAGATCCCGGGCCTGCCCGAGGACTGAGATGGCGCGGGCCGGGCGGAGACGCTGGCCTATATGAGCAGAAGTCGTACGACTCGCCCCGCGGCACCGCCATAATCGTGACTCGCTACCGCGAGGATGTCGCCAAGGTTGCGCTCGTCAACCCGGACGATCTCGCGATGCTCGAGCAGGCCCACGAGCTCGTCGACGCGCTCGGTGCGCTCGAGCGCGAGCCGCTCAGCGCCACCACGTTCAAGGCGCTGCGCGCCGAAGACCGGCCGAACCCTGCCGCGCGCGTCGAGAATGCCCAGCAGATCGCTGCGATCCTCGACCTTTGAACGGACTGGCCGGCACGGTCGTCTGGGCCGTCGTCCCGTTCGTGCCAGAAGCGCCGTTTCGTCTCTACGCGGGCCCACGCCAGGCGCCCGTCGAACTACCGCAGGCCGACAAGCTGATCGCCGCCGCTCGCCGCGGATCTCGGTGCTGGACGAATGCTTCACCTCGACCAGGGTTCGGCGCGCGCAGATACACCCCCGGTACTCGGCCCCACGCCCAGACGACGCGGTCAGGCGGGAGCGATCAAGTTCAAGTCGCCGATCTCCACGTAGTGCCGCAGGTTGAGCGTGGCCAGCGCGGCGTCGTGCGTGAGACAGCAGGCGGCGATCCAGGCGTCGTTGGAGGGCAGCGGCCTGCCGGCGAGCAGGGCTTTGCCCGTCAGCTCTCCCCAGCGGCGAGCGACGGACTCTGAACCATGCATGACGGGCAGGGGGTTCAGCCAGTTCGCCAGGGCGGCCAAGCGCCGTTGCCCCCAGCGGGCGTGCGCGGCGCCCCGGTACAGCTCCCCGACGGTCACGAAGGTGACCGCCAGCCGCACTCCTGCGATCCGGCTGGTGAGGGTCTCGGGCAGGCTCCCGCGCATCAGGTGGGACGCAACGTCGGTGTCGAGGACGACCTCAGCGGTCACGGTCGCGTTCGGCGTAGGTGAGCTCGAGGAACTGGTTGAGCTCCCCGTCCGACCTCCACACCAACGGCGCGCTGAGATCCTCCAGCACGACCGCCGGCTCCTCCGTCGCCGAGAGATCACTCTTGCCTTCCACACGCGCGGCAAGCGCATCCACATCTGCCCGACGCAGACGCCTGACGCCGGACGGGAGACGCCTGACGCCGATCAGGCCGCGGTCGGCGTAGCGGCGCACGGTGCTCTCGTGTACGCCCATCCGCGCAGCGGCCTGCTGGATGGTAAGAAAGGAAGCTTCAGTAGACATGCGCGACTTGCAAGGTTAGCGCGCGGGCGCCCCTTGACAGCGGCGTCCATCTCAGTTCTCCACCTTGAGGTCGAAGTTGCCGGCGCTGTCCTTCTGCTTGGCGACGATCGTGATCTGCTTGCCGTTGGCGGGGTTGCGCACCGTGCAGCGGAACACGCTGCCCTTCTGCGAGGTCACGGTGCCCGGGCAGCTCACCTTGGCGTTGATGCCGCGCTTCTTCACCGCGCTGGTGATGTTGCGCTCGATCTGGCTCGTGCGCAGCTTGCGCTTCTGCAGCTTGACCTTCACGCTCGAGTCCTCTGCCGTCTGGTTGATTACCACGACGCCGAAGCCGCTGCCCGAGATCTTCCCGGTGCAGAAGAAGGTGGCCCCCTTCTTGGGCTTGCTCGACGACGGGCAGTCGACCTGCGACAGGCCCGACTCCTCCTCCTCGGCGTTCTGCTCGATCAGGGCGAGCTGGATCTCGTCGACGTCGGCCTCGTAGTCGCTGAGGGTGCCCTCGTCGTCGGCGATCTTGGCCGTAACGTCACCCTTCTTGCCCTCGGACGTCAACGAGCACTGGACGACGGCCCCCGCCTTGGCCTCGATCTCGGCCGGGCAGTTCACCGTGGCCTTTGTGATCCCCTTGGGCGCGAGAGCCTCGCTCTTCATCTGCGAAGCGACCTGCGGGCCCTTTAGCTTGGTGGAGCCGCAGGAAGCCAGGCCGAGCACGGCCAGGACGGCTGCGGCGGCGACCCCGGCGGGGCGGGCGAGCTTGTTCATGTTGCTCCAGTTTCCCTTCCCTCGAATGGCCGGTCGGGCACCCTAAGCACAATCCCGGACTCATGGTCGCGCTCTACTCCATAACGCTCGCGCTGAGCGCCGGGCTGGTCTTCCTGATCCAGCCCATGTTCGCCAAGTTCGTGCTGCCCAGCTTCGGCAGCACGCCGGCGGTGTGGAACACCTCGCTCGTCTTCTTCCAAACCGCGCTGCTGCTGGCCTACCTCTACGCGCACGCGAGCACGCGGCGCCTCGGGGTGCGCCGCCAGGCGGCGCTGCACCTGGTGCTCGTGGTCCTCGCCGCTGTGGCGCTGCCCATCGTGGTGCCCGACGACTTCCGGCCCGGCGAGGTCCCCGTGCTCTCGCTGCTGGGCCTGCTCGCGCTCTCGGTGGGCCTGCCCTTCTTCGTCGTCTCCTCCACGGCGCCGCTGCTCCAGCGCTGGCTGTCCTCCACCGACCACCCCGCCGCGCGCGACCCCTACTTCCTCTATCGCGCGAGCAACCTGGGCAGCGTCATCGGGCTGCTGGGCTACCCGCTCGCGATGGAGCCCAGCTTGCGTCTGGCCGTGCAGGGCGAGGCGTGGTCGGTTGGCTACGGGCTGCTCGTCCTGCTGCTGGCGGCCTGTGCTGTCGTGCTGTGGCGCTCGGCCCCGGCCCCGACCGCGCCGGAGCCCGAGGAAGAGCGCGAGGAGCCGGTGACCCCCCAAAGGCGCCTTCGCTGGGTCGGCCTGGCCTTTGTGCCCTCGGGCTTGATGCTCGGCGTGACGGCCTTCCTGACAATCGACCTGGCGCCCGTGCCCCTGCTGTGGGCGCTGCCGCTTTCCATCTACCTCCTCTCGTTCGTGGTGGCCTTCTCGGCCACCGAGCGGGCCCGGAGGGTCCACCGGGCGATGGTGCTCGTCCTCCCCTGGGTGGCGATCCTGCTCTCGATTCTCCTGCTCGTGCACGCCCGCGAGCCGCTGTGGATCGTGATGCCAATCCACCTGCTGGCCTTCGGCGTGGTCGCCCTGGTCTGCCACGGGGAGCTGGCGCGCGACCGGCCCGCGGCGAGCGAGCTGACGGGCTTCTACCTGTTGGTGTCGGTGGGCGGCGCCCTGGGCGGCGTGGTGACGGGCATCCTTGTGCCCGCGGTCTTCGAGTCGGTGCCCGAGTACCCGCTGGCGATCGTTGCGGCCTGCCTCTGCCTGCCCAAGCGCCCGCCGCGCGTGCCGCCCTCGCGCTAC
The DNA here is from genome assembly GCA_013695855.1 of Thermoleophilaceae bacterium. Classification (GTDB taxonomy): domain Bacteria; phylum Actinomycetota; class Thermoleophilia; order Solirubrobacterales; family Thermoleophilaceae; genus JACCZR01. The sequence continues at coordinate 4,564 of JACCZR010000160.1, read as the reverse complement.
GTGCGCTGGCTGGACTTCGGCCTGCCCGCAGCAGTAGGCCTGGTGGTGGGGCTGGTCCTCGCGCTGGTGAGCCTGGGGGCCGAGGACCTCGAGGGCGCGGGAAAGAGCTTCGCCTTCGGACTGGGCGCGGGCATAGCCCTGAACTTCGTGCGCCGCCCGCTGCGCTTCGGGCTGGCCTTGGGCGCCATCGTGGTCGCGGGCTCGCTGCCCATCGGCGAGGAGGGCACCGAGCTGCGCCAGGACCGCAGCTTCTTCGGCGTCATACGGGTCGAGCGCTCCGACGACGGCAAGGTCCACGAGCTGATCCACGGCACCACCACCCACGGAGCGCAGCTGCAGGACCCCGCCGGACGCCGGACACCGCTCACCTACTTCCACCCCACCGGCCCCATCGGCCAGGTCATGTCGGCCGTGTCCGGGCCGCGGACACGGCGGGTGGGCGTGATCGGCCTCGGGACTGGATCGTTGGGCTGCTACAGCCGCCCGGGCGATCGCTGGACCTTCTACGAGCTCGACCCGACGGTCGAGCGCATCGCCCGCGACCCGCGCCTGTTCACCTATCTGCGCGACTGCGAGGGACGCCTCGACGTAGTGCGCGGCGACGCCCGTCTCTCCCTCGAGCAGGCCCGGCCGCGCGAGTACGGGCTGCTGGTGGCCGACGCCTTCTCCTCTGACGCGATTCCGACCCACCTCCTCACGCGCGAGGCCTTGGCGCTCTACCGGCGAAAGCTGCGCCCTGACGGCGTGCTGGCCTTCCACATCTCCAACCGCTTCCTAAACCTCGAGCCGGTGCTCGGGGAGCTGGCCGGACGGGAGGGCCTGACATGCTTGGCGCAGGACGAAGCGCCCCAGATCCGCCCGCCGCGGGGAAAGCACCCCTCACACTGGGTGGTGATGGCCGCCCCGGGCACCGACCTCGGCCAGCTGGTGATCGACCCGCGCTGGAAGCCCTGCCGGCGCACCCCGGGCAACGCCGCCTGGAGCGACGACTTCTCCAGCCCGGTGAGCCTGATCGACTTGGGCTGATCGCGGTTTGGCCTCCCCCGGGCCGGGCACCGGACACCTATGACTGGTGAACTGAAGGACACCGAGGGCGCGCACGACGTTCATCCGGAGGGGGCGACGGCCTGAGAGCAGCGGCGATCGAGGAGTTCGGCGGGCCGGAGAAGCTGCGCCTCGCCGACCTCCCCGACCCCAAGGTCGGCCCCGACTACATCCTGATCGGAGCCCGCGCCGCCGGCGTGAACCCGGTGGACTTCAAGATCCGCCAGGGCAAGCTCGAGGGCGCCTTCCCGCACTTCTTCCCGCTCGTCCCCGGCTGGGACGTGGCCGGCGTGGTGGAGCAGACCGGCCCGGCCGTCACCGGCCTCTCGGAGGGCGACGAGGTGGTGGCCTACTGCCGCAAGGACTTCGTCGGCGAGGGCACCTACGCCGAGCTGGTCTCGGTAAAGGCAAATCAGGCCGCACCCAAGCCGGCCGCCCTCTCCTTCGAAGAGGCCGCCGCGCTGCCGCTCGCCGGTCTCACCGCCTTCCAGGCCCTCCACGAGAAGCTGGAGATCAAGGAGGGAGAGACGGTGCTGATCCACGCCGCCTCGGGCGGCGTCGGGCGCTTCGCCGTCCAGCTGGCTCGGCTGGCAGGAGCGCACGTGATCGGCACCGCCAGCGCCGCCAACCACGAGGCGCTGCGCGAGCTCGGGGCCGCGGAGCTGATCGACTACTCCGAGCAGGACGTCGTGAAGGCCGTGCGCGCCTCGCATCCCGGCGGCGTGGACGCGGTGCTCGACCTCGTCGGGGGTGAAGCGCTGGAGCGCAGCCCCGAGGTCCTCGGCGACGGCGGGCGCGTCGCTTCGGTGAGCCAGCCGGCGGAGAAGGTGCGCTACCTCTTCGTGCGCCCGGACTCCGGGCAGCTGGCCCACCTGGGGTCGCTGGCCGACTCCGGCGAGCTGAAGGTGTCCCTCGCCGAGACGCTTGCGCTCGAGGAGGCCGCCCGCGCGCACGAGCTGCTCGAGTCCGGCGGCGTCTCGGGCAAGATCGCCCTCTCCATAGCCGGCTGACGTCGGGCTGGCGCAAGCGCGCGGTTTGCGGCGCCCGCGTTGCGGCTAACCGGGACGCATGAATCTCTCTGGTGAGACCTGCCTGGTCACTGGCGGCGGTCGTGGCCTCGGCCGCCACATCGCCACGGAGCTTGCTCAGCGCGAGGTGCGCGTGCTGGTTGGCGTGCGCGACCCCGAGGGCTGGGACCCGATCGACACCGGCTCGGCGCTCGAGGTGCGCCCCGTGCGAATGGATCTGTCCTCGCGCGAGGAGATCGACCGCTGCTGCGACGACCTGGGCGAAGACCTTCGGCGGATCGCCGTGCTGGTCAACAACGCCGGCCAGTTCGTGGGCGGGCAGCTCGAGGAGCAGGACACCGGCGAGGTCTACGACCTGATCCAGGTCAACCTGGCCGGTCCCATCCACCTCACCCAGCGTGTTCTCCCGCACATGCTCAACCGGGGCCGGGGCAAGGTGGTCAACAACGCGAGCATCGTGGCCCGCGCGCCGTTCCCCGGGGCCACCAGCTACGCCTCCACCAAGACCGGCCTGCACGGCTTCAGCGAGTCCCTTCGCCGCGAGCTCGACGAGACCGAGATCTCGGTGCTCGAGCTGGTCACGCCCGGCCTCGACACCGACATGATGGACGAGGTGCAGGCGTACTACGGGCCGCACGTGAGCGACACCTCGGGCTGGGGACACGTCGAGCCCGCCGACTGGGCCAAGAAGGTGGTGGAGGCGATCGAGTCCGGCGAGGACGTGCTGAACCCCGGCGGCGCCGAGGGCATCGCCCGCCTGGCGCCAAAGGCGTTGGTGGACGCCGCCGCCGGGCTGGTCTTCTCCCGGCGCTGAGCCGCCCGCAGCAGCGCGGTGCCCGCGGCAGCGAGAGGGCCGCCGCAACGGCGGCGCAGGGCCCGGTCCATGGGGACGGCAGCTCTGCCCGCAGGTAGGGTCGCGCCCGCCGTGACCACCGCAACCGCCGTGCCGCTCACACGCGATGAGCTCGAGGGAGACGAGGCCCTCGAGACCCTTCGCGACACCGGTCGCCGGAAGCTGGTGCTCGACTCGATCGACCGCTTCCGCGCCGCCGACGCTTTCAGCCACTCGCGCGCGCTGGCCTTTCAGCTCACGCTCACGCTGCTGCCCGCGCTGATCGCCGTCGTCGGCCTGGCGGCCGCGCTCGAGGTCGAGAGCTTCACCCGCGCCGTGCGCGGGGCGGTGGACATCCTCGCCCCCGGCGCCGCCGGTGACCTTCTCACCGCCGCTCTGCAGCAGGGATCGCGCGGGGCGCGCGAGGAGTCGGGGGAGCTCGCGCTGAGCGCCGGCTTCGTGGCCGCGCTGTTCGCGGGCATGGGCGCGATGTCCCAGGTCGAGCGCGGCGCCAACCGCCTCTACGGGGTCGAGCGCGACAGGCCCTTCGTGCGCAAGTACCTCGTGGCCACCGGCCTCGCCCTCACGGCCGGCGTGCTCGCGCTGTCCTCGATAGTGGTGCTCGTGGCGGGCTCGGCCGTCAGCGACGCCCTCGGGGCGGGCGAGGGCTTCGACGCAGTCTGGTCGATCGCCCGCTGGCCGCTCGGCCTGGTGTTCGTGCTTGCCTCGGTGTCGCTGCTGTTCGAGTACGCGCCCAAGCGCAAGCAGCCTGAGCCATCGTGGCTGGCCTTCGGGGCGGTGGTGGCCGCGGGGCTATGGATCGGCTTCATGGGACTGCTGGCCCTGTACATCGACGCCACGGCCAACTTCGGGGCCACCTACGGCCCGCTGGCGGGCACGATCGGAGTCCTGCTGTGGAGCTTTCTCAGCTCGGTGGCGCTGTTCGGCGGCCTGGCCGTAGCCGCCCAACTCGAGGCCGTGCGTGCCGGGGTGACCGCCACGCGCGTGGACCGAGATGAGAACCTTTCGCCGTGACCGAGCTTCTGAAAGGGTTGCCTCATGGGCCTGCGTAGACGGCTGCGAAAGCGCGCGGAGAGGAAGGCGGCCCACGCCGGCGAGGGCGCCGTGAACAGCGTGACCGACGGCTGCAGCATCGGCTGCTGTCTGGACGTGCCGCTGGTGCTGTCGCTGGGCGTCGTAGCCGCGCGCCGCTACGCCGTGCGTCGCTGAGCGAACGCCGCGACCACCGACGCGATGCCCGCGAGAGCTCCGGCGCTCACTAGGGCGTCGGCCGTCCTAGGGCGACCAAGCCCCGCCGCGAGCAGCCCAGCCGCCCGGACAGGAGTGCTGGCACGGGCCGCCCGGGCCACCGTCCGGTTCGGCGCACGCGCCCTGCCGAAGTAGGCCGCGCAGGTCACGCCGAAGCCCGCGGCGAGCCTGGTGGCCTCCAGCGCGGCTGCTCGCCGACTCAGGTTCCCGTGTCGCACCGCGCCTCTGAGGGCCGCCGCCGCGAACGCAGCGTCGACTGCTCCCTCCAGGTCGCGGCCGGCGCGAGTGGGCGCTGTGGCGCGTGCCAGCGCGCCGTCCAGGCCGTCGGACGCGAAGCCGGCCACGCGCAGGAGCGGGCCCGCGTGGTCGCAGGCGAGCGGCACCAGCCAGC
>JACCZR010000141.1 GCA_013695855.1 Thermoleophilaceae bacterium | reverse complement strand
CGGCTGGCCCGGCCCGCGGCTCACGCCGCGGCCTTGGCGCTGCCGCGGAAGGACCAGGGCCCGGGCCTGGCGCGCTCCAGCACTGCCTTGGCCGCCCAGGCCGAGGCGCCGGCCGTCATGGCCCCCAGCACGGCGTCCAGCCACCAATGGTTGGCGGTGGCCATCACAGTGAAGATCACGATCAGCGGATATACGCCCCAGAAGGCCTTGGCCGCCTTCGAGCGCACCAGCATCACCGCGGGGACGGCGATCATCAGGGCGAAGGCAACGTGCATGCTCGGCACCGCGGCGTAGGGGTTGTAGAGCAGGCTCGCACCCTTGGCAGCCCCCTCGCCCACGGCCTTCGTCACGCTGTCGGTGAAGCCCAACTCGGGCAGGAAGCGCGGCGGCGCAGTGGGGAAGACGACGTAGCCCACGAGCGCGATGGCCATGGAGACCATGAACATGTTGCGCACGAAGTAGAAGGCCTCGTTGCGCTTGACGTACAGCCAGATCAGGAAGGCCGTGGTGAGCGCGAAGTGCGAGTTGACGTAGATCCAGTTGGACGCGTCCATGAGCCACGCGTGGCGCTCGGTCCAGTCCTGGAAGGCGGGCTCGAAGAACAGGCCGAGCGACTGCTCTATGTGCAGCAGCGAGCGCGCGTTGTCGAACGCCGCGCTCGCACGGCCGTCCACCAGTCCGCGCACCAGGCGGTAGGCGTAGTAGGCGCCTGCGAACAGGGCCACCTGGAGCACGGGGTCGAGCCAGCGGCGCCATCCCATCGATCTCAGCCTAGCTCGCGGGGGCGCTGGCTCTTGGGGGCACAGCGCCTGCCGCGCTGCACCACCCGTTCCGGCGAGAAGCGGATGGACAGCAGGGCGAAGCCGCGGTTGCGGGCGCTGATGCGGGTCCACTCGCCGTCGCGCTGCACGCAGCCGCCCTCGAAGTGCCAGTAGGGCGTCCAGCGCACACGCAGCAGCGCCTCGCCGGGTCGCACCACGCGCAGCAGCAGCTGGTCGGAGCCGAACTGCTCGAGCTGCACGTTCGCCCCGCCACGCGAGATCACGATCGGCGCGGGCAGCGTGACCTCGTACACGCGCCAGTCGCTCGAGCTCCAGCGCCGGCGCAGGTAGGGCAGCCCCCGTTCGATGAGCGCTCGCTCGGCGTAGGAGTAGCTGTCGGGCAGCGCGCTCGGCAGGGCCACGTAGCGCACGGCGTTCTCGGACAGCCAGCTGGCGTAGGTGAGCTCGGTCAGCGGGCCGCGGTAGAAGATCGGGTTGGTTCGCCTGTCGAGCTGACGCAGCGAGCCCCGGGCCAGCTGGCTGTCGCCGGCGATGTCCGACGCCTCCCAGTGCGAGCGGGTGAAGGGGATCTCGATGCGCCGCTGGTCGGGAAGCGTCGCGAGGAACTGCTTGAGCGGCTCGAAGTAGCCGGCCTTCGCGCCCGGGTCCTCGGCGTACTTGATCACGTCGCGCACCGCCGCCGACCACTGCCAGCCGGCCAGCGCCACCAAGCCCACGGCCAGCAGAACGCCCGAGCGCCGGCGCCAGTGGGTCTGCACGGCGCACAGAAGCAGCGGACCGGCGAACAGCGCCCCGAGGCGCCCCGAGTTGCTGCCCATCGGGTTCTCCACTACCAGCGCGAGCGTGGCGCCGGCCGCGTAGACGGCCGCACCCACGGCAAGCATCCGCTCGCGGTGCCACAGCAGGACGGCGGCGGGAACGGCCACGAGGGGAATGGGGGCGTAGACCGACAGCGGGAAGGTCGCGTAGCCCCCCTCGGGGAAGGCCAGGGTGAGGAAGAGCGAAGGCACCAGCGCGGCGAGGATCACGAACACGCCGTCGGTCACCTGCGCCTCGCGCTCGCGCCCGCGCACCACCAGGGCGTAGGCCAGGCCGGCCAGCGCGAGGAAGAGCCCGGCCACCGGGCTCGAGAGGGTGCACAGGAGGGCCATGAGCGGGGCGAGGAAGCGCCGGCGTCGCTGCAGGGCGAGCACCGCAGCCACGCCGAAGAAGACCCCGAGGGCAAAGGGCAGCCGGCTGGTGAAAAGAAGGGTGGCGGCCCCGAAGCCGAAGAACACCGCGCCCCAGCGGGCGGCGTCGCCGAACCGGTGGCGCACCAGCGGCTCGAACAACGCGGCCGAGCCCACGGCGGCGAGCGCCAGGACGAGGCGCGGGCTGAGCAACCAGGCGAGCGGCGGAGAGAGGACGGAGTAGGCGGGCGTGTGGTGGCCGCCGTACCACTGGCCGTTCCAGATGGTGAAGCCCTCTCGGCCGAAGAGGTCTGCGCGGAACTGGTGGGCGGCCAAGTCGACCGTCCGCGGCGCCCACACCAACACGACCAGCGCGAACAGCGCGGCGATGGCCCCCGGCGCTACGCGCCAGGGGTCGACCCGTTGCCAGCGGGGCCGGTCGCGACGAGGCGAGGGGGAGTCCCCGGAGCGCCCGCCGCCGCCCGGCGTCTGCGTCGCCCGCTCGCGCTGCGGCGCCGAGACGGAGAAGGCGGGCCGCACGCGCGTGACACTAGCTCGCGGCTAACTCGTCGCCGTCGGCTGCCCGACGAACTCGACCACCGTGTCGATGACCTCTGGTCGCTCCAGCCAAGGCCAGTGGCCGGTGCCCTCGACGCACTCCACGCGCGCGTCGCCGCCGAGGGCCTCCGCGGTGCGCCGGGCGAAGACAGCGGGCAGGTAGGGGTCCTGCTCGCCCCATACCACCAGCGCCGGGGCGCCGATCGCGCCGAGGCGCTCGCCGGCCCGGGCCAGCTCGTGCTCGGGGGCCGAGCGGTAGAGCTTGAGGATCGCCCTCTGGGTGCCGTGGTCGAAGTGCTTCCAGATGTCGTCGAGAAACGGGTCGGGCAGGGGTCCGGAGGCGCCTTCGCGTGAGGCCAGCTTCAGGCCCCGCTTGAAGGTGAAGCCCATGAGCATCTCGCCCACCAGCGGCCGCCGCCAGGCTCGGGCAAAGCGGTGCCAGCGGTAGCCGGGAAGCAGCGGGACGCAGGACACGATCACCAGGCGCTCGATCAGCTCGGGGCGTCGTTGGGCGAGAGCAAGGCCGACCGAGCCCCAATCGTGTACGACGAGCGTGAGGCGCTCGAGGCCGAGGTGGCCGACGAACGCATCGAGGAAGCGCTCGTATCCGGCGATGGAGTAGGGGAAGTGCGCAGGCTTGGCGGAGCGCCCAAAGCCGGGGAGGTCGGGAGCCAGGCCACCGGTGCGTTCGAGGAAGGGCCCCCACATGATCGAGCTGTTGGGAACGCCGTGCAGGTAGAGCACGGGCGGCGGCGCAGGGTCGCCCGCCTCAAGCCACGACACGCTCAGCCCGTCGACCTCGGCTTGGCGCTCGGTCATCCTCACAGCGGTCAGGGATACCAGGGATAGGCTGACCGGATGCGCCGCCCGCCGCCGATCGTGGCCGCTCTCGCCGCTCTCGCGTGTCCGTCGCCCGCCCTCGCTCTCGAGGACGGCCTCGCCCGCACCCCGCCGATGGGCTGGGGCAGCTGGAACCGCTTCGACTGCCGCATCGACGAGCGAACGGTCCGCGAGACCGCCGACGCCATGGTGGCGACCGGGATGCGGGATGCGGGCTACCGGTACGTCCTGCTCGACGATTGCTGGATGTCTCCCACCCGCACGCCGGCCGGGGACCTGCAGCCCGACGCCGCGCGCTTTCGGTCAGGCATCGGCTCCCTGGGGCGCTACATCCATGCGCGCGGCCTGCGCTTCGGGCTCTACCAGGACCTCGGAGCGAGAACCTGCAACGGCGGCCCGGGCCTGGCCGGTCGCGAGCGCGAAGACCTCCAGCAGTTCGCCGACTGGGGTGTGGACTACGTGAAGGTGGACTACTGCTTCGTCGACGAAGCGGCTCGGGCGGATCCTGCGCGTGCCTACGCCCGCGTGCGCGACGCGATCCGGGCTACCGGCCGGCCCATGGTCTTCAGCATCTGCAACTGGGGCCGCCGCCGGCCCTGGCGCTGGGGCCCCCGGGTGGGCCACATGTGGCGGACCACGTACGACATCGAAAACAATTGGCGCTCGGTGCTGCACGTCGCCGACGCGAACAACAAGCTGGCGCGCTTCGCCGGCCCGGGGCGCTGGAACGACCCGGACGGGCTCGAGGTGGGCAACGGGGGCATGACGGCCAGGGAGGACCGTGCCCACATGAGCCTCTGGGCGATCATGGCCGCGCCGCTGATGGCCGGCAGCGACGTGCGCACGATGAGCCCGGCGACGCGGCGCACGATGCTCAACCCGGAAGTGCTGGCGGTCGATCAGGACCCGGCGGGGCGCCAGGGGCGACGCGTGGTCCGGCGCAACGGCCGCGAGGTGTGGGTGCGCCGACTGCGCGGAGGCGACCGTGCCGTGCTCCTGCTCAACCGGCGAAGCAGGTCCACCTCGATCACGGCCACGCCCCGGGCGATGGGCCTGCC
>JACCZR010000115.1 GCA_013695855.1 Thermoleophilaceae bacterium | reverse complement strand
GCTCGGCCACCTCGTACAATCTCACCCCGGCCCCGTCGCGGCGGGTCCTCCCTGGGCCGTTAGCTCAACTGGTAGAGCAGGAGACTCTTAATCTCAAGGTTGAAGGTTCAAGTCCTTCACGGCCCATGAAGTCATCCGGCTGTTCAGCGGGTGGCCAAACCTCGGAGTGCACGTCGAACCGAGGCGAGCGTGTCGCTCCGTTTCGGCAGGATCACAGCCACCGCCGTCAAAGCTGGGCGTTGATGCCGGCCCGCCCTTACAACCCGTCGAGCACGGTCTGGCCGGACGCGCGGTCCAGGTTCCCGGTGGGCTCGTCGGCCAGCACCAGCGGCGCCTCGTTCACGAGCGCACGGGCGATGGCGATCCGCTGCTGCTCGCCTCCGGACATCGTGTGCGGAAGCCGACCGGCCGCGCCGTCGAGCCCGAAGTGGTCGAGCAGCTCGCGGCCGCGGCGGACCGATCCCGCCCCGACCAACCGCGCCGGCAGCAGCACGTTCTCCTCGCCGGTGAGCTCCGGGATCAGGTGGAAGAACTGGAAGACGAAGCCCACGCTGTCGCGCCGGAAGCGGGTCAGCTCCCGCTCTGTGAGGCGGTCCACCCGCTGTCCGCGCACCTCGATCGACCCGGACTCGGCGCGGTCGATGCCGCCCAGCACGTTGAGCAGCGTCGACTTGCCCGAGCCCGAGCGTCCAAGCACGGTCACCAGCTCACCGGCCTCGACCTCGAGCCCGGCTCCGTCGAGCACACGCCGGGCGCCGCTGCCGGTGCCGAAGGTCTTCACGAGCCCGTGGGCGGCGACGAGCGGCACCCGCTCAAGGGTAGGGAGGCCGCCCGGTGGCTAGGAAAGCGGCGGCTGGGTCTAACGTGGGCATCCCGGGTAGGGGGCCGGCGGCCTCAGCCCGGCTACCTGATCGGAGTCCGAAGTGAGCGGAGGGCGAGCGTTCGCAGCCGGTGCCGTCGGAGGTTTCGCGGTCGGACGCGCGATCACCCGGGAGCAGGTGCGCTTCGCGCGACTGTCGGGCTCTTCGATCGCCGGTGCGTCGGCCGCCGGGTGGGTCACGGACTTCCTGAACGCCGCCTACTACCGCCGTGCGGCCGACCGGCGCGAGGTGGACGACCTGCGCCTGGCCTTCGCGGTGCTGAACACGTTCTGGCGCCACCAGGGCGGCCGCCGGCTGCGGGGCACCGACGTGGCCCTCTTCCATGCCTGCTTCGGGCGCGATCGCTTCTTTGAGAGCGACCGCTCGCCGCGCGGCACCCTCTCGCGCGGGCAGTTGCTCGAGGGCGCCGGGCGGCTGATCGGCGATTGGTTCTCCGACGCCTACGAGGACGATGCACGCAGGGCCTGGGGCATGGTGTTCGCGACGGCGGAGGAACGGGAGCGACATGACCCGGCAGACAGGCTGTCGCTGGCCCGCGTGGGCGCCCTGACTCCCGGAGTGGCCGACGGCAGCGAGCAGACCTGGCACACCTACCCGCCGGTCGAGATGCCCTCGCCCGACCGGGCGATCTCCGCGCTCACGCGAACCGAGACGTGGCCGGACTACACGACGGAGATCGGGCGCTTCACGCCGCTGCGGGACTCGCCGCTGGCCGGTCAGACGTTCGAGATCGAGGTGGCGGCGGGCATCGCGGCCGGGCGCCCGGTCTTCCAGCGCGGGTACGTGACCATCACGCGGCTCGTCACCCCGGACGACCCGGGGGCGCTGCGCGACTACTTCGCCGAGCTCGAGGGGGGGCTCGCCCGCTTCGGCAGCGACGAGCCGCGCGCCGTGCCCGAGGGTGGTGAGCCGATCGTGGGCTTCGACCTGACCACCCACGCGGGCCACTTCATGGGCCGGGGCAACAACCGCCTGATTCTCTACCGCCACGACGACCGCACGTGGGTGCGGGCCGCCGGCACTTGGGACCCGATGCCCTGGCACCTGGATCAGGCCTACCGGCGGGCGGGGCGCGATGCCCAGCACGCCTTCTGGGGACAGGGAGGCGACGAGCGCCTGAGCATGCTCCACCAGCTGGCCCTCCGGATTGCCGCATGAGCTGCGACGCGCTGGTGATCGGCTCGGGGCCCAACGGCCTCGCGGCGGCGATCACGCTCGCCGGCGCGGGACGCAGCGTGCTCGTCCTCGAGGCGGCCGAGCATCCCGGGGGCGCGGTGGCCACCGAGGAGCTGACCCTGCCGGGCTTTAGGCACGACACCTTCTCCTCGGTCTATCCGGCCGGCGCGGCGTCGCCCGTCTTTGGGCGCATG
>JACCZR010000086.1 GCA_013695855.1 Thermoleophilaceae bacterium | reverse complement strand
TCGCCGCGGTCGTGCCCGACGTGATCGTGAGCGCCGCGCTCGTGCCCGACCTGATCGTGCCCACTCTCCTGGCCGCCCCGATCGTGTCTAGCGCGCTCGCCGTGGGGATCGCCCAGCGGAGCGTTGTCGTCGGCATCGGGGTCGATCTGGTTGGCCTCGGCGTGCCGGGCGTCGCGCTGGCGACCGGCGTGCTCGGCCTTTGCCGCGGCCTCCTTGGCGGTGGCCTGCTCACGCCGCGCGCGGGCGGCCGCTTCGTCGGCCTCGGCCTTTGCCCGGTCGGCCTGGTGGCCGTGCACCTGAGCCTCCGAGCGTATCTCGCGCGCCTCGTGGCGGTGCTCTTCCCGCTTCTGTTCGCGCTTCTGCTTGCCGGTCACGGCCACGAGGCCGATCACGGCGATCACGACGAGCGCGATCACGACTATCAGGACTATCTCCATGTCAAGCTCCCTTTTCCGTTGTGGGGCGGAGTCTGGTTACCCGCTCACGCGAGACCCCACTCCCGGCGCGCCAGAACATCCGGCCAGCGAAGAGCGCAGCCCGATCGTCCGGGAGGAGAGCAGTCCGATCGTCCCGGGAGGAGCGCAGTCCGATCGCTGATCGGACGAGCACCACACCGACCGGTCTCGGGCGAGCACCTCCCGCTCGATTCACTTCCTGCTCGCGTCGTCGACCTCCATCTCGGCCAGCTCACGCTTGAGCACCTTGCCGGTGGCGTTGCGAGGCAGCTCGTCCAGGAAGACGATCTCCCGCGGCACCTTGTAGCCGGCCAGGTTCTTCTTCACGTGCCCCTTGAGGTCGTCCTCGGAGGGCTTCTTCGAGCCCTCGGCCACAACGAAGGCGCGCAGGCGCTGACCGAACTTCTCGTCCTCGACGCCGATCGCCGCCACGTCCGCCACCCCGCCGTGGCGAGAGAGGAGGTCCTCGACCTCCTTCGGAAACACGTTCTCGCCGCCCGAGACGATCATCTCGTCGTCGCGGCCCTCCACGAACAGGCGGCCGCTCTCGTCGAAGCGGCCCACGTCTCCGGTGGCCATCAGCCCCTCGATCTCGTCCTTTGAGCCCCCGCCGGTGTAGCCCTCGAACAGCATCTCGTTGCCCACGAAGATGCGGCCAGTCTCGCCGGTGAGCACCTCACGCCCGTTCTCGTCGAACAGCTTCACGACCGTGCCGCGCGGTGGCTTGCCCGCGGTCCCCGGGGAAACCCGCATGTCGGCCGGCGTGGCGATCGAGGCCCATGCCACCTCGGTCGATCCGTAGAGGTTGTAGAGGTTGTCGCCGAACTCGTCCATCCAGCGGATGGCCATGTCGCCCGACAGCGCCGAGCCGCTCGCCGCGACCACCTTGAGCGAGCTGAGGTCGTACTTGCGCCGCGTCTCCTCGGGCAGCTCGAGAATGCGCTGCATCATCACCGGCACCACCGCCAGCGAATGGCAGCGGTGGCGACTGACCTCGGCCAGCGCCTGCTCGGGCTCGAACTTGCGCCGAAGCACGTAAGTCGAGCCGAGGAACAGGCCGATCGTGAAGTGCGCGAAGCCCCACGAGTGAAACAGCGGCGCGGCGATATGGGCGGGCTGCTCGGCCCGCAGCGGGATCTTCGAAAGAAAGGAGACCGCCGGATCCAGCGACTCGGTGTTGCCGCGCGAGGCGCCCTTGGGCGTCCCGGTGGTGCCCGAGGTGAGTATCACGGCTCGGCCCTCGCGTTCCGGGGGGACGGGATCGGTGGGGTCGCCGTCGGCGATCAGGTCCTCCAGGGTGGGGTCGGCCGGATCATCGGAGTCCGTCCAGGCGACGAAGCGCTTGCGCCGCTTGCCCGCGTCGCCGATCAGCTCGCCGAACTCCTCGTCGTAGATGATCGCCTTGGGCTTCTCGCGGTCGGCCACCTCGGCGAGTTGCGGGCCCGAGAAGGCGGTGTTCATGTAGAGCGAGTCGGCGCCGAGCTTGGACACGGCGACCGTGGCCTCGATGAAGTAGCGGTGGTTGCGGGCCATGATCGCCACGCCGTCTCCTTCGCCGATGCCCGCGTCGGACAGCGAGGCGGCGAGCCGGTTGGTGCGCTCGTTGACGTCGCGGAAGGTGAGCGAGCCGAGCTCGTCGACGATGCTGATGCGGTTGGGGTAGCGCGCCACACCGGACAAGTAGCCCGCCGCCGGGCTGCGTCCCCAGCGGACCAGGGCGGTGGCCACGCCCAGCAGCCGGTCGGGACGGATCGGCTTGACGATGCCCGACTGGATCAGCACCCCGAGGCTTGCGAGGTTGTAGGTCACGGCTTCCAGCGGACCCCTCTTGAGGTCGTCGGTCACGCTCCCAGCTCCTTCCAGCTCGCGTTTAAGGTTCTCCAATGACCCGCGCAGGTGACCCGACACGGTAGGCGCCGAGAGGCGCTCGGCGACCGCGGCCAGCAGCCCGCCCGGCGCGCCGTACTGCACCCGAAGCCTCACCGTCGTGGTGCCATCGTCGTTTTCCCGTAGCCGCCAGCGACCGCGCTGGTCGATGCCGGTCACGTTGGTCCAGGCCAGGTCTCCCGGCTCGTCGTACTCGACCACCTCCACCAGCCCGCCGACGTCTGCCGAGCCCACGTGCATGCGCATCGAGTAGCGGCTGCCCAACCCGGGCTCGGCGTCGTGGTCGCCCTCGGCCTCGAAGCGGGTGATCCCAGCCATCAACCTTGGGTAGTTGCTCGGGTCGCGGATCAGCTCCCACGCGGCCTCGCGCGGGACATCGACCTCGATCTTCTGCTCGAGCCTCAACCGATCACCGGCAGGCGACGCTCGCTCTGCAGCGAGTCGAGCGTGCGCTGCATGCGCTCGAGCACGTCATCGTAGATCTCGTCCACGTCGGGGTTGCGCCCGTAGCGCTCGCGCAGGCTGATGGGCTCGAGCACCTGCTGGGTGATCTTGGCCGGCAGCGGCCAGTGGCCGAGCATGTCGCCCACGTTCAGGCCCCAGGGCACGGCCAGCGAGATCGGCAGCACCTTCAGGCGGAAGGCCTTGTCGAGGCCGAGCAGCGTCGCGAGCCGCTCGCCGCGACTGAGGAACAGCGCCGTCTCCTGGCCCCCGACGGAGACCACCGGCACGACCGGCACGTCCTTGTCGAGCGCCAAGCGGATGAAGCCCTTGCGCCCGTCGAAGTCCACCTTGCCGCCATCCCAGCTCGGGCGGTGCACCTCATAGTCACCGCCCGGGTAGACGAGCAGCGCCGCGCCGCTGTCGAGCGCCTGGTTGGCGTTGTCGGTGTTGGCCGCAACCGTGCCGAACTTCCGCAGCCGTCCGAGGCCCGGCATGCTCAGCACCAGGTTGTGGGCGAGCTGGTAGAAGCGCCGCTCCACCCCGAAGTAGGTGTTGAAAGCGAGCGTGAAGACCGTTGTGTCGGGCGTCATATTGCCGCCGGAGTGGTTGCCCACCAGCAGCACCGGGCCCTCGGCGGGGATGTTCTTGAGGCCCCTCACCTCGGCTCGGAAATAGAGGCTGGCGAACAGCCACAGGCCGGGCAGCTGCTCGCGGATGTAGTCGGGGTCGCGCTCGTCGAGGTCGGCCTTGGGAACGCGCGACTGCGCCTGCTTGGCGATCGAGGCGAGCGCCCCGGCGACAACCGACGCCAGGCCACGCGGAGAGGCGAGTGGCGCGCCGCCGTTTGGGCTCGAGCCGTTCGGGCCGGCCCCGTTGGTGGCCGCTCGACTCCTTGCCGCCGGTGACCGGCGGGTCGCCCGCGGCGTTCCTCCGTTGCCCTTGCGTCCCTCGCCCAACCCCTCTCCCTCCGTTTGGGACCCGGAGTCTCCCACGCGACAAGTGGCGCGTCGACCGCAGCTCAGGCGGCCTAGCTGTAAGACCCGAGCTGAACAACGTGCTCGGGTCTTACATCTAGGTCGACACCAAGAAGAAGGAGCTGATCGAGGACTTCAAGAACGCCGGTCAACAGTGGCGGCCCAAGGACGAGCCGGTCGAGGTTCGCACCAAGGACTTCAAGGACAACGAGCTTGGCAAGGTCAACCCCTACGGCGTCTATGACATCGCCTCAGACGAGGGCTGGGTGAGCGTCGGCATCGACGCCGACACCGCCGAGTTCGCCGTCGCCTCGATCCGCAGCTGGTGGGAGCACTTGGGGCGCAAGCGCTACCTCGAGGCCAACCGGTTGACGATCACCGCTGACTGCGGCGGCTCCAACGGCAATCGCCTGCGCCTCTGGAAGGTGGCGCTGCAGCGCCTGGCCGACGAGACTGGGCTTGAGATCTCGGTCTGCCACTTCCCGCCGGGGACCTCGAAGTGGAACAAGATCGAGCACCGCCTGTTCAGCTTCATCGCCCGCAACTGGCGTGGGCAACCGCTCGTCTCCCGCCAGGCGGTCGTCTCGCTGATCGGGGCGACGACCTCGAGCGCCGGGCTGAAGGTCTACGCCCAGCTCGACGAGGACTCCTACGAGCGCGGCATCAAGGTCCCAGACACCGAGATGGAAGCGGTCAACCTCGTGCGCGATGAGTTCCACGGCGAGTGGAACTACGTCATCAAGCCTCGCAGTTGCTGAT
>JACCZR010000082.1 GCA_013695855.1 Thermoleophilaceae bacterium | reverse complement strand
CCACCAGCCCGCAGCAGGCGGCGGGGATGCGGATCGAGCCGCCGCCGTCCGAGCCGTGGGCCAGCGAGAACGCGCCGCCCGCCACCGCGGCGGCGGCGCCGCCGCTCGAGCCACCCGGTGTGCGCTCCGGGTCCCACGGATTCCGTGTCGGGCCATAGCGCCTGCCTTCGGTCACGTTCACGATGCCCAGCTCGGGCGTCGTGGTCTGGCCGACTATCACCAATCCCGCCTCGCGCAGGCGGCGGATGGCGTGGGCGTCGAAGCCGGGGGAGAAGTCGCCGAAGAGGTCGGAGCCCATGGTCAGCGTGTGGTCTGCCGAGGGGGTGATGTCCTTGACCGCGGTCGGGACCCCCGCGAAGGGGCGCGGGTCGCCCGGCTCCAGGGACCTGGCCGCCGCGAGCGCGCGGTCGCCGTCGATCGAGACGAAGCAGTTCAGGCGCGCCTGCAGCTCCCCGGCGCGCCGCAGCGAAGCTTCCACCAGCTCGGGCGCGGAGATCTCGCCTTCCCGCACCAGCCTCGCCTGCTCGAGGGCGGAAGCCGCCAGAGGATCCGTCGTCAAGCGGGCACGAGCTCCTCGCGGAAGGCCAGCACCCGCTCGCGCTCCTCGGCCATGCCCAGTCGCTCCAGCAGCTCGGCCGCGAGGTCCACGTAGTCGGCTCCCAGCTCGGGGTGGAAGTCGAGGATGGACACCCCCCGCTCCGAGGACTCCGCGTACCGGACGGAGCGCCGCACGACGCTCGAGAAGACCTTGTCGCCGAAGCGCTCACCCAGCTGCTGCTGGGCCTCGCGGGCGTGCACCGTGCGCATGTCGGCCAGGTTGATCAGTACGCCGATCCAGTCGAGGTCGGGGTGCAGCGACTCCTTGGCCAGCTCGACCACCTCGAGCGCCTGCTCGACGCCCTGCAGCGAGAAGTACTCGGCCCCGGACGAGATCAGCGCGTGGTCGGCGGCCACGAGGGCGTTGACGGTGAGCAGGCCAAGTGCCGGCGGGCAGTCGATCAGCACGAGGTCGTGGCGGCGCTTTACGTCGCGCAGCGCCCGCCGCAGGGTCATCTCGCGGCCCATCTTCCCCGCCAGCACCAACTCGGCCTCGGCCAGGCCCAGGTTGGCGGGAAGGATGCCGTCGTGTATGGCGTCGGCGGCTTTGGCGCGCCCGGCCAGGACGTCGGCCACCGTCGGATCGGCGTCGGCCGGGACGTCGAAGTAGTCGGAGAGGTTGCCCTGTGGGTCGAGGTCCACGCAGAGCACCTCGAGCCCCACTCGGCGCAGGACGTCGGCGAGCGTGCGGACCGTGGTGGTCTTCCCGGTCCCCCCCTTCTGCGACATGACGGTGACGGTGATGGACACAGCGGGGCTACCGTACCGGCCAGGTTGAAGAACCCGGGGTAAAGTCTGTTCTCTGCCCGTCGCGCGCCCGCTCCGAGAAGGCGTGGAACCCGAGGAGATCCTCAACGCCGTGAAGCCGTCCGCCGGTCTCTATGACCCGCAGTTCGAGCACGACGCCTGCGGCGTGGCATTCGTGGCGCGGCTGGGGCGGCCCGCGTCGCACGAAGTCGTAGCCCGCGGGCTGCTCGCCCTAGACCGCTTGGAGCACCGCGGCGCCGAGGGCGCCGACGCCGACACCGGCGACGGCGCGGGCATCCTCATCCAGCTCCCGCACGAGTTCTTCGCCGAGGAGGCGGGTGCCGAGCTGCCTGAGCCCGGCCGCTACGGCGTGGCCATGTGCTTCCTTCCCCAGGGCCGAGCCGAGCGTGAACACGCGATCCGGCTGATCGAGCGAAACGTCGAGGCCGAGGGCCAGCGCGTGCTGGGTTGGCGCCACGTCCCCGTGGTCAAGAGCGAGTGCGGCCGCGTGGCCGGCGAGGCCGCCCCCTACATCTGCCAGCTCTTCGTGGGCGCGAGCCACGACGTACCCGACCAGGACGCGCTCGAGCGAAGGCTCTACGTGATCCGCCAGGTGGTCGAGCACGCCGGGCTGGACGGCGTGTCCATCGCCAGCTTCTCAAGCCGTACCGTCGTCTACAAGGGCATGCTTTCCGCGCCCCAGCTGCCGCGCTACTACCCCGACCTCCGCGACGAGCGCCTCACCAGCGCGCTCGCGCTCGTCCATTCGCGCTTCTCCACCAACACCTTCCCGAGCTGGGAGCTGGCCCACCCCTACCGGATGCTCGCCCACAACGGGGAGATCAACACGCTGCGCGGCAACCGCAACTGGATGCGCGCGCGCGAGACGCAGCTGGCCTCGCCACTGTTCGGCGAGGACATCAAGAGGATCGTCCCGCTGCTGAGCGACGACATCTCGGACTCGGCGTCGCTGGACCGCATCCTGGAGCTGCTCGTGCTCGGCGGCCGCTCGCCCGCTCACGCCATCTCGATGCTGATCCCCGAGGCCCACGCGGGCCGTCCCGAGCTTCACCAGCGGGTCCGCGATTTCTACGCCTACCACTCCTCGCTGGTCGAGCCCTGGGACGGGCCGGCGGCGGTGGCGTTCACCGACGGCCGGGTGATCGGCGCCACGTTGGATCGAAACGGCCTGCGCCCGGGCCGCTGGCTGGTGACCAGCGATGGTTGGGTGGCGCTCGCCTCGGAGACCGGCGTGTTCGACGTGGGCGACTCCGAGGTGCGGGCCAAGGGCCGCCTGCGCCCGGGCAAGCTCTTCCTCGTCGACGTCGAGCGGGGCACGGTGCTCTCCGACGGCGCGGTCAAGCGCGAGCTGGCCGAGCGCCGCCCGTACGGCCAGTGGCTCGACGACCGCGTGGTCCACCTCGAAGACCTCCCACCCAAGACCCCGCGCGTGCCGCGGGTGGAGCCCTTGCGCGCCAAGCAGCTGGCCTTTGGCTGGACCGAGGAGGACCTGCGCGTGCTGCTGCTGCCGATGGCTCGGGACGCCGCCGAGCCCACGGCCTCGATGGGCAACGACGCCTCGCTGGCGGTGCTATCGGACCGCCGCCCGCCGCTGTTCTCGTACTTCAAGCAGCTCTTCGCCCAGGTCACCAACCCGGCGGTCGACCCCATCCGCGAGTCGGTGGTCATGAGCCTCGAGTCCACGATCGGCCCCGAGGTCAACCTGCTCGGGGAGACCTCCGAGCACTGCCACCAGCTCGTAATGCCCCAGCCGCTGCTGTTCAACAACGAATGCGAGCGCCTGCGCCAGGTCGACCACTCGGTCTTCGAGGCGCGCACCATCGACATGACCTGGGCGGTCGACGAGGGGCCCGACGGCATGGAGCGCCGTCTGGAGCAGATCTGCGACCAGGCCTCCGAGGTGGTGGCCGACGGCGTGAACATCATCATCCTCTCCGACCGCAACCTCGGCGCCGAGCGCGCGCCGATGCCCTCGCTCCTGGTCACCGCCGCCGTGCACCACCACCTTGTGCGCGAGGGCACCCGACTGAAGATCGGACTGGTGGTGGAGACCGGCGAGGCCCGCGAGATCCACCACATGGCCTGCCTGATCGGCTACGGCGCCTCTGCGGTGAACCCCTACGTGATCTTCGAAGCCCTCAGCGGCCTGCACCGTGACGGCCTGCTGCCCGAGAACATGACCAACGACGAGGCGCACCGCCGCGTGGTCAAGGCCGTCGGCAAGGGCCTGCTCAAGGTCCTCTCCAAGATGGGGATCTCGACGATTCGCTCATACTGCGGCGCGCAGATCTTCGAGGCGGTGGGCATCGAGAAGCGCCTGGTGGATCGCCACTTCACCGGCACCACCTCCCGCGTCGGCGGCGTGGGCCTCGATCACCTCGCTCGCGAGGCGCTCGACCGCCACGCGCGCGCCTACCCGGCGGCGGAGTCGCAGCTGCTTCCCTCCGGGGGGGTCTACGCCTGGCGGCGCGACGGCGAGTTTCACGGCTGGAACCCCGAGACCGTGGCCACCCTCCAGCACGCCGCGCGCGGCCGCAACGGGCGCGAGGACTACGAGCGCTTCGCGCGCTACGTCAACGAGGAGGCGGTGCGCAAGTCCTCGTTGCGCGGGCTGCTGCGCTACGCCGAGGACGTGGAGCCGATCGGGCTCGAGGAGGTCGAGCCCGCCAAGGAGATCGTCAAGCGCTTCAAGTCGGGCGGCATGTCGCTGGGCGCGCTCTCGCCCGAGGCCCATGAGACGCTCGCCGTGGGCATGAACCGCCTTGGGGGGAAGTCGAACACCGGCGAGGGCGGCGAGGATCGGGCGCGCTTTGACGACGAGCGGCGCTCGTCCATCAAGCAGGTGGCCTCGGGACGCTTCGGCGTGACGATCGACTACCTCGTGAACGCCGACGAGCTGCAGATCAAGGTGGCCCAGGGCGCGAAGCCCGGCGAGGGCGGCCAGCTGCCCGGCCACAAGGTCGACTCCTACATCGCCGGCTTGCGCTACTCGACCCCCGGCGTGGGGCTCATCTCGCCGCCGCCCCACCACGACATCTACTCGATCGAGGACCTCAAGCAGCTGATCTACGACCTGCGCTGCGGGAACCCGCGCGCGCGTATCTCCGTGAAGCTGGTGAGCGAGGTCGGCGTGGGCACGGTGGCGGCCGGCGTGGCCAAGGCCAACGCCGACCACGTCGTGATCGCCGGCCACGACGGCGGGACGGGGGCTTCGCCCGCGGCCTCGGTGCAGCACGCCGGCGTGCCGTGGGAGATCGGCCTGGCCGAGACCCAGCAGACGCTGCTGGCCAACGACCTGCGCTCGCGCATCGTGGTAGAGGTCGACGGCCAGATGCGCACGGGCCGCGACGTGGTGATCGGGGCCATCCTCGGCGCCGACGAGTTCGGCTTCTCGACAGCGCCCCTGATCGCGCTGGGCTGCATCATGATGCGCGTCTGCCACCTCAACACCTGCCCGGTCGGGGTGGCCACCCAGGACCCCGTGCTGCGGGCGCGCTTCGAGGGCCAGCCCGAGCACGTCGTGAACTACCTGTTCATGGTGGCCGAGGAGGCCCGCGACATCATGGCCTCGCTGGGAGTGCGCACGGTCGACGAGCTGATCGGCCGCACCGACCTGCTGGTCCAGGATGAGGAGATCGACCACTGGAAGGCGTCGGAGATCGACCTCGGCCCGCTGCTGCACAGCCCCGACCGCTCGCCGGAGGAGGCACCACGCCACTTCGTGCAGCCGCCCGACCCGGTGATCCACGACTCGATCGACGTGGATCTGGTCATGCGCTGCACGCCGGCGATCGAGCACGGAGAGCGGGTGCGCCTCGAGCTGCCCATCGCCAACAAAGACCGTGCGGTTGGCGGCCTGCTCTCCAGCGAGATAGCCCGCCGCCACGGAGTCGGTGGGCTGCCCGAGGGCTCGATCGAGGTCAAGCTGCGCGGCTCGGCAGGCCAGAGCTTCGGCGCCTGGCTGGCGCCGGGCGTGTGCCTCGAGCTGGAGGGAGACGCCAACGACTACATCGGCAAGGGCCTGTCGGGCGGAACGCTGGTGGTGCAGCCGCTTCCGGGTGCCACCTACCCCGCCGAGGACAACGTGGTGGTGGGCAACGTGGCGCTCTACGGCGCCACCTCGGGCCGTGCCTTCTTTCGCGGCCTGGCCGGCGAGCGCTTCGCGGTGCGCAACTCGGGCGCGATCACCGTCGTCGAGGGAATCGGCGACCACGGCTGCGAGTACATGACCGGCGGGCGTGTGGTTGTCCTGGGTCCCACGGGCATCAACTTCGCGGCGGGCATGAGCGGCGGCATCGCCTACGTGCTCGACGACGACGGCGGCTTTCGGGCGCGCTGCAACCCCGAGATGGTGCGCTTCGCCGAGATCTCCGAGGCGGAGTCCAAGGAGCTGCTGGCCCTGATAGAGGAGCATCGTGGTCGCACCGGCTCACCGCCGGCCGCGGCCCTGGTGAGCAGCTGGGACGAGGCCGTGGCGCGCTTCGTGAAGGTTCTGCCCTACGACTACGAGCGGGCGATGGCCGAGCAGGCGAGGCGGGAGGACACGGCCGTCCCGGCAGTGGGCGCCTGATGGCCGATCAGCGCGGTTTTCTGAAGATCGAGCGCGTGGGCCCGCGCAAGCGCGATCCGCGCGAGCGGATCAACGACTACCACCAGTACTTCGAGCTCCCCGACGAGGGCACCCTGCGCGATCAGGGCGGGCGCTGCATGAGCTGCGGCATCCCCTTCTGCCACGAGGGCTGCCCGCTGGGGAACCTCATTCCCGAGTGGAACGACCTCGTCCACCAGGGCCGTTGGCGCGATGCCCTGAACCGCCTGCACTCCACGAACAACTTTCCCGAGTTCACCGGCCTTATCTGCCCCGCTCCGTGCGAGTCGGCCTGCGTGCTCGACATCAACGACGACCCGGTGACCATCGAGCAGATCGAGGGTGCCATCGCCGAGCGGGGCTGGGCCGAGGGTTGGATCGTGCCCGAGCCGCCCGAGGAGCGCTCCGGGCGCACCGTGGCCGTGGTGGGCTCGGGCCCCGCCGGCCTGGCGGCGGCGGCGGAGCTCAACAGGCACGGTCACACGGTCAGGGTCTACGAGCGCGACGAGTCGCCCGGGGGGCTCATGCGCTATGGCGTGCCCGACGCCAAGCTCGAGAAGTGGATCATCGACCGGCGGATCGACCTGATGGCGGCCGAGGGAGTGGAGTTCCTCAACGGCGTGGACGTGGGCCGTGACGTCTCCACGGCCGAGCTGCGCAGCTCGCACGACAGCGTGGTCGTGGCCATCGGCTCGCGCGTTCACCGCGACCTCGAGGCCCCCGGCCGCGACCTTCACGACGTCCACTTCGCAATGGACTACCTCTATCAGCGAAACCGCTACGTGGCCGCACAGCAGGGCCGCCCGGCGCGGGAGACGCCACCCGACGAGGTCATCACGGCCTCCGGCAAGCGCGTCGTGGTGGTGGGCGGTGGTGACACCGGCATGGACTGCATGTCCAACGCCCTGCGCGAGGGGGCCGCTTCGGCCCGCATGCTCGACGTCTACCCCGAGCTGCCGGCCGACGGGCGCCCCGAGGGCACGCCCTGGCCGCTGCCCCCCAAGCGCACCCGCATGACCTATGCGCTCGAGGAGGGCGGCGAGCGCCAGTTCGGCTCACAGGTCACAGAGCTGGTGGGTGGGAAGGACGGCCGCGTTATTGCGGTGCGCGCCCGCCAGGTGTCCGGCACCTCGTCCCGTGACGTAGAGCCGGTGCCCGGCAGCGACTGGGAGGAGCCTGCCGATCTGGTGTTGATCGCCATCGGCTTCTCCTGCCCTGAGCACCAGGGCCCGGTGGAAGACCTGAGGCTGAAGACAGACCCCCGGGGGAACGTGAAGGCCGGCGTCTACGAGACCTCCGAGAGCGGCGTCTTCGCCTGCGGGGACGCCCGCATCGGCCAGTCGCTGGTGGTCACGGCCATCGCCGAGGGCCGCAAGTGCGCTCGGATGGTGGACCGCCACCTCGGCGGCTCGGGCGAGGTCCGCCGCGTGACCAGCGAGACGATGTTCGCCATCGAGGACGGCGACGAGGACTCGCTGCGCCACCAGGCCGAGACCGCGGGGGCGCTCACGGTGGGCGACGCCTTCTGGTCGGGCCCGCGGGACTGACGCGCGACCCGACCCGACCGGCGGCTCTGTTCTAGCGCTCGTCGCCCTCTGAGCGCTCGTTGCCGTCGTCCTCGGTCGAGGTCACCTTGAAGTCGCGGTCTAGGTGGACGTCGACCTCGCCCCCGCCGGGGCGGGTGACCTCCACCTCGTAGTAGCCCTCCTCGTCGCCTACCTCGGTGCCGGTGACCCGGCCGCCTCCGACGTGCTTCACCGCGACCGCGCCGGCGCGGTCGTTGGCGGAGCCGGGGATGGGCCGCTCGCTGGCGTCGTCGTCGGCTCCCCCACCCGCAAGGGCCACGCCGCCGAACGCCAGGGCGGCGATGCGGGAGTGGCAAGGAGCCCGGCCTTCGTCTTCCGGTTCATGTGTCTGCCTCCTGTCTCGGGAACAGACCGCACCGTAGGTTCCTACCTGAGATGACCCTGACAGCCTCGGGCGCTGACGGTGGCGTAGGTCCTCGTGCGAGCACGGGCGGTAGGTTCCCGCCCGTGGAGGCTCAGCAATGGCCGCTCACCGCCGCTGCCACCCATACGCTGCTCGCGATTGCGGCCTCCGCTTCGCCCAAGGGTGCCGGCGCGCCGCAGCCCAAGGAAGTCGTCAAGCTTGCCCTCAAGGAACTGCTGGTCAGGGGCGCCTACCGGATCCAGATCGAGAAGAGGCGGTTCGGCAAGGCCAAGGTCACGCTTTACCCCCAGCAGGCCGCGAGCCTCCCCTGGCCGCTTGCCACCTTCGACGGCGCGCTGCGCCCCCACACCCCCGGCGAGATCGGCAGCGTCATCAAGATGGCGCGCAAGTACCGCAAGACGCTCATCAAGGACGTCGGGGAGCTGTTCCTGGGAGAGCTGACCCAGCGCGGCCTGGTCGAGCAGCGCACCGAGAAGGCGCTCGGCATCTTCTCGACCACCAGGTGGCGGCGCACCGCGTCAGGTGACGCTTGGGCGGCCACTGCGACCCAGCACGTCCAGCGCCTGCAGGGCCTGCCGTCGGAGGCCGAGTCGGACCCTCACTCGGCGGCCCGCGCCGCCGCGGCCGCCGGTGCGCTCGCGCTGATGGTGCCGGTGGCCCTCGCGGTCC
>JACCZR010000038.1 GCA_013695855.1 Thermoleophilaceae bacterium | reverse complement strand
CGGTCAGGCCGGTCAGCGAGCCGACCAGGTCGGCGGGCACGCCGGCGATCAGCTTGGCGCGCAGCATCACCGAGTCCACGTACCAGCCGGCGTGGTTGTAGGCGAAGATCGCCCGGCGCTGATCCTTCTCGCCACCGGCGGCCTTGAGGTAGCGCGCGGCGGCGAAGATGGCGTCGACGGGGTTGTAGGGGTCCTTCTTGCCGTCCTTGTTGGCGTCGACTCCGTAGGCGCGCCAGGAGGAGGGGATGAACTGCATCCAGCCCAGGGCGCCGGCCGAGGAGACGTTGAGGTTTCGCCCGTAGTCGGTCTCGATCTCGTTGATCGCCGCGAGGACCTCCCAGCGGATGCCGTACTGGATGCCCGCGGCCTGGTAGATCGGCAGCAAGAAGATCGGCACGCGGAACTTGCGGATGACGAAGTTGGGCACCCCGGTGGCCGTGGAGGGTCCGGGGAGGGCGTCCATGAAGCCCGGGTTGGAGGGGGTGGGGGCGCCGTCGGGTGCGCGGAGGGGGGTGGGGCCGGGGCGGCGGGACCTACGCCGCCGACCCTCACCCTGAGTCTCAGGGTCAGCGCCGCCGGTCTGGTCATCTCCGGAGCCCCGCTTACGACCGGGCTTCTTGCGCCGGGGCTTGTTTCCCTTGCCCTGGGAGCCCGGCTGCTGCTTGCCGCCGCCGGCGCTTGGGTCCTCGGCCTTCGGGGCGGGCGTCGAGGGCGGCGGCGGCTTGGGCGCCGAGGGGGTGCCCGGCGGGACCGGCACGCCCGGCAGGCCGATGTTCGGAATTGGCGTGCCCGGCGGTACGTTCACGGTCACGGCGATCACCTGGCCGGTGGGCAGCTTCACGTAGATCGTGCGCTTCTCCGCGGACGCGGGCAGTGTGAACGCGGCAAGCGCGGCGGCCGACAGCAGAGCCGCCAAGGCCAAGATGGTTATAAGCCGGTTCTTCATCCCCGCTGGGTTCCCTCCCTCCCCATCAGAGAGCCCGGGACAGGCCCTCTATGCGCGGCGCACACAGTACCAGAGCCGTGCGCCACGAACGGCACGCTACTTACGGAGCGAACAGGCTGCAAGTAGGAACTGTCAGAGGGGTTGCAGCCACCGCTCCCCATCGGCTGGCAGTTCGGCAGATTCATCCGGTCTTAACCCCCTCTCGATCGCCGGAACACGCTCGCGCAGGTGACCGGTCGGGGGGCCGCGCGTCGTCCCTGGCCCGGCACGCATCAAGGGCAAGAGCTCAGGCTAAAGTCAAGCCTTAGATATCGCCTCGAGGGGCCCAGGTCCGCTAGCCTGGCCGCGCGTGAGCGATCGGGACGAGCAGAAGGGCTTCGTGGACCGGCTCTCGCGCCAGGGCGAGGAGGCCCTGGGCAAGGTGGCCGAGGAGTTGGTGGGCAACCCCGTGGTCCACGCCGCGATCGCCCGGGCCTTCGACGCGCGCGAGAAGGCCGTTGCGGCTCAGGAGGCGGCGATGGGAGCGCTGAACATTCCCTCGGCGGCCGACGTCGAGCGCGTGACACGCCGCTTGCGCTCGGTCTCCCAGCGCATGGAGGGCATCGAGGACTCGCTCGACCGCGTCGAGGAGCGCTTGGCCGAGGTCCCCCCCGACCCTGAGGATGATCGCCTGGGCGCGATCGAGGGCCGGCTCGACGAGCTCGCCCGCGACCTTGTCGCTGTCCGCGACGCCCTGGCTCCCAGCGAGGAGCCCGTCTCACGCCGCCAGGAGCGGCTGACGGTCGGACGCGGCGAGGCGTAGTAGACGAGCGAGCGGTGCTCGGCCGGCCAACGCCCGGCCTGCGCTCCGTCGCTAGGTCGCGCCGAAGGACGCCAGGCCGAGCTCGCCCAGCCTCACCCCCAGCGCCTCGAGCCCCTCGTCGTCGAGACGCTCGGCCTCATGCGGGCCGGGGACATCGGTCACCGCCAGCGCGCAGGCGGCCCTGGCCCCGCGCAGCTGGGCCACCCGAAGGACCGTCGCCGCCTCCATCTCCACCGCCGAAGCGCCCTCGCCGAGCCAGCCCGCCTCGGCCCCCACCCGCGACTCGAAGAAGAGGTCGGCGCTGACCACGGTCACGGCCCGCGCCCCGGCTTGGACCAGCGCCGAGGTCAGCTCGGGGTCTGCGGCCACCCTCCCCTCGGCTCCAAGGGCCCGGCTGGCCCCGTCGGCGGCCAGGGCGGCCTCGGCGGCCAGCAGCTCGCCCATCACCAGCGAGGAGTCCAGCGCGCCGCAGGTCCCGATCCGCACCAACCGCCGGGCGCCGAGGGCGATCAGCTCCTCGGTCACGATCGCGGCGCTCGGTCCGCCCATGCCGGTGGACTGCACGGTCAGGAGCTCGCCGTCGGGCGCCTTTCCGGTGTAGCCCCACAGTCCACGACGGTGGTTGAACATGATGGGGCGCTCGAGCAGCGCCTGGGCCACGAACAGCGCCCGGTGCGGGTCGCCGGGGAGGAGCACCCTCTCGGCGAGCTCGGCCGAGGGCCGCAGGTGGACGGCGCGGACGGCCCTGGGCGGCACGGCGGCAGACCCTAGACGGACATCCGCTCGGCGCAGGCCCGCGGGGGCCTAACATCTGCGCGTGGCCAAGCGGCGCACCACACCCAAGGAGCTGCCGGACGCGGTGCGCGAGGCCGTCGACCGCACGGTGCAGGCCACCCGCGGCTCGGCCGTCCAGACGCGTGAGCGCGCCCAGGGGGCTGTCGACGACCTGGTCGACACCGTGGACGACCTGGTCAAGGGCGCCGAGGGGCGCATCGTGCGTGGTCGGCGCGCGGCCGCGCGGGCCATCGACGACGTCCGCCCCGCCACCAACGAGGACATGCGCGAGCTGAAGGCCGAGCTGCGCCGCATCGGCCGCCGGCTCGAAGCCATCGAGGAGCGGCTGCCCGCCAAGCGCCCCCCCACGACGCGCCAGGGTGCGAAGAGTGGCAGCGGCTCGGCGAAGCCGCGGGCTGCCAGGAGCGGCAGCTCGGCGAAGCCCCGCTCCGCCAAGCGCGGCTCCTCCGCCGGCTAACCCGGCGTGGCGGGCAGGCGGGTCCTGATCACGGGCGTCGGCAGCTTCTTCGGGGGCGAGCTGGCCCGGCGCCTCGAGCGCGACGATGAGGTCGAGCACATCGTCGGGCTGGACACGCGTCGCCCCGGCGCGCGGCTCGAGCGCACCGAGCTGATCCACGCCGACATCCGCGACCCGAAGATCGCCGGCCTGATCGCCCCCACCCGCGTGGACACGGTGGTGCACAACCAGATCGTGCGCCAGCCCGGCCCGGGGATGTCACCACGGACGATGCACGACATCAACGTGATCGGCTCGCTCCAGCTGCTGGCCGCCTGTGAGAAGGTGGACAGCATCCGGACCTTCGTGGTCCGCGGCTCGGCCGGCATCTACGGCGCCGAGCCCCACGCGCCCCAGTTCTTCACCGAGGACATGGCCCGGCTGTTCCCGCTGCGCACGCGCTTCCAGCGTGACGCGGGCGAGATCGAGAACTACTTCGAGACCTTCGCCCGCCGCCACCCCGGCGTGACCTGCACGATGCTGCGCTACCAGCCGGCCATCGGCGCCGGGGTCGACACCCAGATAAGCCGCTACCTCACGATGCCGGTGGTCCCCACCCACCTGGGCTTCGACCCACGGCTGCAGGTGGTGCACACCAGCGACGCGGTCGACGCCCTGGCGGTCGCGGTCCGCAACCCCGTGCGCGGCCCCGTGAACGTGGCGGGCCCCGGCACGATCGGCCTCACCCGCATGGTCCGGCTCGCCGGCCGGACCACCCTTCCCCTCGTGGGCCCTTTTTTCGGGCCGGTGACCAGCGCGGCCAAGCGGGTCGGGCTGCCCGTCCTCTCCGAGGACTTCGGCCGGCTCCTGCGCCATGGCCGCGCGGTGGACATCAGGCGCCTGGAGGAGGAGGTGGGCTTCAGCCCTCGCTTCACCACGGAGATGGCGCTCGAGGACTGGGTACAAGCGCCGGCGAGGGCCGCGGCCTGAGCGGCCGGGAGCGACCGCCCGCCGGGCCTCGCGAGCCGCCGGGCGTGGTGGGTGTGGGACCCGCGCTGGGCGCGCTTCGCTTGGTGCGCGAAGGCCTGCGCCAGGGCCTGGACGCGCCCGAGGCGCTCATCCGGGGCGCGTCCGTGCTTCCGAGGGACACCAGGCGCGCCGTCGAGCGCGCCGCCCGCCGCCTCGACGGCGACTACCGCGAGGACGAGTGGGGCTTCGACGAGGAGTTCGCCGACCTCGTCCTGCCCTTCCTCGACTTCCTCTACGACCGCTGGTGGAGGGTCCGGACGATCGGCGCCGGCAACGTGCCGGGTCACGGCCGGGCGCTCATGGTGGCCAACCACGCAGGCATCCTGCCGTGGGATGCCACGATGATCTCGATGGGCCTGCTGCGCGAGCACCCGCTGCCGCGCTACCCCCGCTTCCTGGTGCTCGACTGGGCCTTCAGCCTGCCCTGGGTGTCGGTCGCCATCCGCAAGGTCGGCGGCGTGGCTGCCTCGCCTTTCAACGCGCTGCGGCTGCTCGAGTCCGACCAGCTCGTGGCGGTCTTCCCCGAGGGGGTCAAGGGCACCGGCAAGCCGTTTCGCGAGCGTTACCGGCTGCAGCGCTTCGGCCGCGGCGGCTTCGTGGAGCTGGCCCTGCGCACCGGCTCGCCCATCGTGCCCGTGGCCGTTGTGGGAAGCGAGGAGATCTACCCCAAGCTGGGGGAGTCGGCCTCGCTGGCGCGCGCCATCGGCTCTCCCTTCTTCCCGCTCACGCCCCTCTTCCCCTGGCTCGGCCCCGCGGGCGTGGTCCCACTGCCGAGCCGCTGGCTGATCGAGTTCTGCGAGCCGATACCCACCGTCCACCACGGACCCGATGCCGCCGACGACCGCTCGCTGGTGCTCGAGCTCTCAGAGCAGGTGCGCGACACGATCCAGGCCAAGCTGCTCGAGAACGTCGTCAGGCGCGGCCCGGCGTTTGCCTAGCGCCGGAGCGCAGGCCGGGGCGCCGGCCGCCCGACCCCAGCACAAGGACCATCACCATGAGTGTCTACGCGCCACATCTACAGCCGCTGGTTGACTGCGGCGTCCATCTCAGAAGTGCACTCCGCGCATCAGGTAGGCCATGGCCACGGCCTCGGTTGACATCTCGTCGTCCTTGCTCTTGGCGTCCCCGCCGGCTTCGGCCTCGTCCTTTTGGCCCTTCGAGGCCTTGGAGTCGGGGAAGAGGTTGTAGGCGGTGTTGAGCACAGCATCGACGGTCTTCGGCGACACCGAGTAGAGGACCTCGCCGAAGGTGCCCAGGCGCGAGGCCTTGCGCTTGGGCTTGTCGATCAGCGTGTCGCAGATCATCAGCGCGGCCTCGTCGGGCGAGAGCGTCGGGAATGCCTTGTACATGTCGGTCGGCTCGATCATGGGCGTGCGCACGAGCGGCATGTAGACCGTGCTGAACTTGATGTTGTCGGCCACGCACTCGGGGGCCACACAGCGCGAGAACGCGTCGAGCGCCGCCTTGGAGGCCACGTAGGCCGAGAAGCGCGGAGTGTTGGTCTGCACGCCGATCGACGAGACGTTTACCACGTGGCCGTCCTTGCGCTCGCGCATGCCGGGCAGGAAGGCCAGGATCAGCTTCAGCGCGCCGAAGTAGTTGAGCTGCATGGTGCGCTCGTAGTCGTGGAAACGGTCGTAGGAGCGCGCCACCGAGCGGCGGATCGACCGCCCGGCGTTGTTGATCAGCACGTCGATACCGCCATGCTCGGAGATGACCTCCTGGGCCATGCGGTCGAGGTCGTCGATGTCCGAGAGGTCGGCCGGGTGCACGTGGGCCGTGCCGCCGCGCTCACGCACCTGCCCGGCCACCTCATCGAGGTTCTCGCGCGTGCGCGAGACGAGGATGACCTCGCCGCCGGCCTCGCCCACCTTCAGCGCGGTCTGGAGGCCGATGCCGCTGGAGGCGCCGGTGATCAGGATCCGCCTGCCCCTCACCGAGTGGGCCAGCGAGCGCTCGCGGAACAGCGCCGGGTCGAGGTTTCGCTCCCAGTAGTCCCACAGCACCCCTGCGTACGAGGAGAGCGGGGGCGCGGCGATGCCCGTTCCCTGCAGCGCCCGCTGAGTGTCGCGGGCGTCGAAGGTGCAGTGGAAGTCGCGGTTCTCCATCGCGTCCGGCGGGATGCCCAGGTCGCGCAGGGTCGTCTCCCGGATGCGCTTGACCGTCGGGAGCGCCTTCAGCCCCGCCCTGACCTGCTTGGGAACCGCGTTGGTCACGTGGGGGTCCACGCGCATGGCGAGCTGGGGCGCGTGGGCGGCCTTGGCGAACTCGTTGAGGGTCTCGCCGACGGTCTGGGCCTCGGGGTTGACCAGGTGGAAGGTGTCCCCGGGAAGCTCGTCGTCGGGCAGGTGGGCGATGTGGTCCATCGCCTGCGCCACGAAGTCGACGGGCACGATGTTGGTCTGGCCGCCCTCGGGGCCGGCTAGCGGGAACCAGGCCGGCAGCGCGTGTCGCAGGCGCTTGAGCAGCCCGAAGAAGTAGTAGGGACCGTCGATCTTGTCCATTGCGCCGGTCCGGGAGTGGCCGACGACGATGCCGGGGCGGAAGATCAGCGTCTGGGGCTGCGCCTCGCGACGCACGAGCTTCTCGGAGTCGTACTTGGACGAGTGGTAGGCGTGCGGAAGCTTCTGGTCCTCGTCGAACATGTCCTCCTGGAAGACGCCCTCGTAGTTCCCGGCGACGGCGATCGAGGAGGTGTGGTGAAAGCGACCGACCTCGTGGGAGTTGGCGAACTCGACCACGTGCCGGGTGCCGGCCACGTTGGCCTTGGTCATCGCGTCGGCGTCCGCGGCCAAGTCGTAGATCGCGGCCAGGTGGAACAGGTGGTCGATCTTCTCGTCGAAGTCGTCGACCCCGAGGCCAGGCTTGGACATGTCGCCCGAGATTGGCTTGATGCGCCCGCTCGCCCCGAGATCCTCGATCAGCGCGTCGACCTTGCCGCCCGACCCTTCGCGCACCAGCACGTTGATCGTCCCTTCGCGCTTGAGGAGCTCGGCCACCAGGTGGCGGCCCACGAACCCTGTCGCACCCGTTACGAAGTAGTTCAAGTCTCTTTCACTCTCTCCTTGGTCGGGCGCGCGAGTGTATGCCCTTGCGCACACCGAAGGCAGCGGCCCGCTGTAGCGTCAGACCGCATGGCCGACGATCGCCTGAGCCTCGCCGACGCAGCCCGGGAAATCGGCGTCTCGGCTCCCACGCTGAAGCGCTGGGCCGAGTCAGGCGTGATCCCCGAGCTCCGCGACGGCCAGGGCGGCTGGGGCCCGGCGGCGGTCTCCCACGCCCGGATCGTCGCCCGTCTGCGTGGACGCGGCCACTCGCTGGCGAGCCTCCGCGAGGCGAGCGACCAGGGGCGGCTCGCCTACGGCTTCGTCGAGGACACCTTCCCGGGGCGCGAGGGGACCCACAGCCTCGAGGACGCCGCGAAGGCCACCGGCCTGGAGGCCTCGCTGATCGAGCGCTTCTGGGCCGCCTGCGGCCTGCCCCCGGCCGCCCTGGAGGCCCTGAGCGACGACGACATGAAGGCGCTCGAGTACATCGCGTCGGTGCTCGCGGCGGGCTTCCCTCTGGTCGCCTTCCTCCAGCTCTCGCGGGTCTACGGGCAGACCCTCTCGCAGATCGCTGACGCCGAGGTCCGCCTGTTCCACATCTACGTGCACGAGCCCCTGATGCGTGAGGGGGTGCCCGGCCTGCAGATGGCCGAGGAGATGGAGACCCTGGCCGGGGACCTGCTGCCGCTGGCCTCGCCGATCATGGACTACGTCCATCAGCGCTTCCTGGCGCACTATGTCGAGCAGGACGTGATCGGGCACATGGAGATCGACCTGGAGGGCGGCGACCTCGGCCGCGTGCGCGTGGCCATCGCCTTCTGCGACCTGGCCGGGTACACGCGCTTCACCGAGGAGGAGGGCGAGGAGGAGGCGCTGTCGTACGTAGAGCGTTTCGTGGAGGGCGTGCAGAGCACCCTGCCCGAGAGCGCTCGCGTGGTGAAGACCATCGGCGACGCGGTGATGATCGTCGGACAGGACCTGGGGGCCCTGGTGGACTGGGCGGTGGGCTTCAACGAGCTCTTCGACGAGCGCCCCGAGCCGCGCATCGGCATCCACTACGGGCCCACGCTGTATCGCGACGGCGACTACTTCGGCCGCGAGGTCAACCTGGCCTCGCGGGTGGTGGCCCGGGCGCGGGGCGGCGAGGTGCTGGTGACGGACTTCGTGGTCGAGCAGGCGGAGGACACCCAGCACCTCGCCTTCGAGGGCATCGGCACCGTGAAGCTGAAGGGCTTCGACGAGCCGCGCACGCTCTGCCGCGCCGTGCCCTCGGCCCGCCGTCAGCGGCCTCACTGATGGAGCGGCCACTCGAGGCGGCCCGGGCCTCGGGCCTGGTCGGCGAGGGGGAGCCGCTGCTGGTGATGCTCTCCGGGGGAGGGGACTCCGTCTGCCTGCTCGACGTCTGCGTTCGGCTAGGAGCGCGGGTCAGCGCGCTTCACGTCAACTACGGGCTGCGGGAGGGGGCGGGCGAGGACGAGGCCTCGTGCGGGGAGCTCTGCTCGCGACTGGGCGCGCCTCTGGTGGTCGAGCCGGTATCGCTTGCGGGCGCCGGCAACCTCCAGGCCCGCGCCCGCGATGCGCGCTACGCCGCAGCCGAGCACCACGCCGTAGGCGACTACGCCGCCGGACATACCGCGAGCGACCAGGCCGAGACCGTGCTCTACCGCTTGGCCACCTCGCCGGGCCGCCGTGCGCTGCTGGGCATGGAGCCGCGCCGCGAGCGCCTGGTGCGCCCGCTGCTCGAGGTGACGCGCGAGGAGGTGCGTTCGTACCTTCGCCACCGCAGCCTCGACTGGCGCGAGGATCCCTCGAACGCCGACCGCCGTTTCGCGCGAGCTCGTGCGCGCGAAGAGCTGCTGCCTGCCTTTCGCTCATTGAGTCCTGCGGCCGAGCGCGCGGTGGCCGAGACGGCGCTGGTGCTGCGCGACGAGGCCAAGGTGATCGACCGCGCCGTCGACGAGGCGCTGAGCGGCTTGGGGGGCGGCCCGGCGGTGGAGGCGCGCCGCGTGCGCGAGCTCTCGCCCGCCCTCGCGCGGCTGGTGCTCCGAAGCCTGGCCGAACGCGCCGCTGGCTGCGAAAGGCCCCTCTCGAGGGCTGAAGCCGACCGCCTGCTGGCTCTGGGACGCGACGGTGGCTCGCGCTCGCTCGACCTCGGCGAGGGGCTGCGAGCCGTCTGCGAGTACGGCGTGCTCCGATTCACTCGCGCGCGCGAGAGCGGGGCTCCCGCGCCGGCCGAGCTACCGGTTCCCGGGCGCGTGCGGTTCGGCGATTGGGAGGTGGAGGCGGCGCTCGGGAGCCCCGGCGAGGTGACCGTGCGCGAGGCCGAGCGATTCACCGTTCGGGCCTGGCGCGACGGTGACCGCATGCGCCCCCTGGGCCTGGGCGGCAGCAAGTCCCTCCAGGACCTCTTGACCGATCGCAAGGTGCCGCGTGCCCTGAGGCGCTCCCTGCCCGTGGTATGCGCGGGCGACGAGGTGGTCTGGGTGGCCGGCGTGGCGCTCGACGAGCGCTGGGCGGACGCTGCGGGCACGGTGGGCCTGAGGGCCCGCCAGGTCGCCTAGTCGGGCGGCGGCCCCCACGGCGCCAGGCCGTGACGCTCCAGCAGGCCAGGCACGCTCTCGAAGTCGATCTCCAAGCCGTAGCTCGCAGCCAGCTCGGCAATCGCGGCGGGATCGGGCGGGCCCTCGCTGCGCAGCATCTGCGCGAAGTAGCCCTCGAAGCCGCCGGGGGAGATGATCTCGAGGATCCGCGCGGGCTCGTCGCCGGGGTTCCAGAAGGTGTGCCCTGGTCGCGCGGCTTGAAGACCAGATCGCCAACCTCGCCGTACAGGACCTCGCCGCCCAGGTCGGCTCCCAAGCGTCCCTCGAGCACGTAGCTGTACTCGTCCTCGCGGCTGTGGCGGTGAAGCGGGGCGGCCAGAGAGCGGGCGGGCATCGGATGCTCGACGAGCGAGAAGCCTCCGCCCGTCTCGCCGGCCTCGGCCATCAGGCGCACCCCGATGCCTCCCAACCATCCCTGCTCGCCGTCGGTCGGGCCGAGCACCTTCGCCATCGCCGCCTCCAAGTCTTCGAACGAACAGGTCCCTGCGAACCTACATGGGCGTGGGGGCCGCGTCGTAGACTCGCGCCTCGATGGCCGAGCCGCGGGTGGGAGAGGTACTCGTCCAGCGCGACGAGCTCGCGCACCGCGTGCGTGAGCTGGGCGCGGAGATCTCAGCCGACTACGAGGGACGCGACCTCCTGCTCGTAGGGGTGCTGAAGGGCGCCTTCTTCTTTCTCTCCGACCTCATGCGCGTGCTGGCCGTGCCGTGCGAGGTGGACTTCATGGCCGTCGCCTCCTACGGCGACTCGACCAGCACGAGCGGCGTGGTCCGGATACTCAAGGACCTCGACGCCCCGATCCAGGGCCGGGAGGTGCTGATCGTGGAGGACATCGTCGATTCGGGACTGACCCTCTCCTACCTGCTGCGAATGCTCCAGGCGCGCGAGCCCAAGTCGGTCGAGGTGTGCGCCCTGCTCACCAAGCCCGAGCGCCGCAAGGTCGATCTCCCCATCCGCTACACGGGCTTTGAGATCCCCGACCGCTTCGCGATCGGCTACGGCCTCGACCACGCCGAGCGCTTCCGCGAGCTGCCCTACGTGGCCGTGCTCGAGGAAGACGGTTAATACACGTTCTCGGCTGGGGGCGAGTGAAAGCATCCTCGCCGTGAGCCGATCGAAAGGTTCATCCGTAGACCGGAAAGCGGCCGCTACCCCACTGCTACGCTGCTATTTCACCCTCTGAAGGCTAGAGGCAGGGCATTTAATGAGCCGATTCTTCAAGAGCGCAGCCTTTCCCATCCTCATCGTGGTGGTCCTGGCGTTCTTCGCGCAGAAGCTGATCTCGCCTGGCGAGCGCGATGCCCCGCCGCGCTTCGACCAGTTCGAGAAGCAGGTCCAGAACGGCTCGGTCAAGTCGGTCACGCTCAACACGAAGAACAACGAGATCGACGTCGTCACATCGGGCAACCGCAAGTACCAGACCGCCTACCCGGACAACACCGAGCAGTTCCTCCTCAACTCGCTGCGCGAGGAGAAGATCCCGTTTGACGTCAAGGCCAAGGGCGGCGGGGGCATCGTCAGTGCCCTCATCTACATCGTGCCCTTCGTGCTGTTCCTGTTCTTCTGGCTGTTCATCCTCAACCAGATGCAGGGCGGCGGCTCGAAGGTCATGTCGTTCGGCAAGTCGCGCGCGAAGCGGATGTCCGTGGACGCGCCGAAGATCACCTTCCGTGACGTGGCCGGCGTGGACGAGGCCGTGGAGGAGCTCCACGAGATCAAGGAGTTCCTCGAGAACCCCAAGAAGTTCCAGGCGCTCGGGGCCCGCATCCCCAAGGGAGTGCTGCTCTACGGACCGCCCGGCACCGGCAAGACGCTGCTGGCCCGCGCCGTGGCCGGCGAGGCGGGCGTGCCCTTCTTCTCCATCTCCGGGTCGGACTTCGTGGAGATGTTCGTGGGCGTGGGCGCCTCGCG
>JACCZR010000024.1 GCA_013695855.1 Thermoleophilaceae bacterium | reverse complement strand
CGAGGACGCGATCGAGGTTCCCTCGCTGCTCTCGTTCGGCTCCTGGATCGGCGGCGACCGCGACGGGAACCCGAATGTCACGGCGGCGGTGACGGTCGAGACGCTCGACCTCATGCGAGACGCCTGTCTGAGCTTCCTGGAGGAGCGCGTGGCCCTGCTCGCCCCGCGCTTGTCGATGTCGCGGCGGGTGACGGGCGAGGTGCCACTGCTCGAACCGCTGCTCGCGCACCTCGGAGCCTGCTTCCCCGAGCGCGCCGCCCACATCGAAGAACGCCATCCATACGAGCCCTATCGCCAGGCGCTCACCCTCATGGCCGAGCGCCTCGGCGCCACGAGCCGGACCGAGCCGGACGGCTACGCCGGCCCGGGCGAGCTGCTCGAGGATCTGCGGCTGCTCGAGCGCTCGCTGTGTGAGCAGGGCCAGCGGCTGGTGGCCTCCGGTGAGCTGCGCGACCTCATCCGCCAAGCCGAGGTCTTCGGCTTCCACTTCGCTCGCCTGGACATCCGCGAGCATGCGGATCGCCACCGGGCCGCGGTCGCCGAGGCGCTCGCCCTGGCGGGGGTCACCGAGGCCTACGCGGAGCTCGACGAGCCGGATCGCCTCTCACTGCTCGAGCGAGAGATCGCAACTCGCCGCCCGCTCGTCCCGAGTGACCTGAGCGGCTTCTCCGAGCAGTCGCGGGGCGTCATCGAGACGCTGCGCGCCCTCGCACACGCGCTGCGCGGGCGGCACGCCGGAGCAGTCCGGAGCTACGTGGTGTCGGGGACGAGCGAGCCCGCCGCGCTGCTGGAGCTGCTTCTGCTGATGAAGGAGAGCGGGCTCGCAGGCGTCGGCGGCGAGGCGACGAGGCTCCGGCTGGTGCCGCTCTTCGAGGCCGGCGACACGCTGGCGGGCGCGGCGGAGACCGTCGCCCGGCTCCTGGAGCTCCCCGTCTACCGCAAAGCGCTCGCCGCGGTGGGCGACACGCAGGAGATCATGATCGGCTACTCGGACTCCAACAAGGACGTCGGCTACCTGGCCTCGAGCTGGGCGGCCTACAGGGCGCAGTCCGAGCTGGCGTCGGTCCTCCACGCCGGGGGAGTCGAGCCGGACTTCTTCCACGGGCGCGGCGGGACGGTCGGCCGCGGGGGCGGCCCGAGCAACGAGGCCATACTCGCGCAGCCGCCGGGCACCGTGGGCGCCCGCATCAAGGTGACCGACCAGGGCGAGGTCGTATCGGTCAAGTACTCGACCACGCAGATCGCCCATCGCGAGCTCGAGCTGACGGCGAACGCCGTGCTCCTCTCGACGCTCGCCCCCGCGCCCCCGCCGCCCCCCAAGACGCTCCGCTCGTTCGAGGCAGCGATCGAGCAGATGGCCGTCCGCTCGACGGCGGCGTATAGCGAGCTGGTGCACGAGGACCCCGACTTCCTGTCCTTCTTCTACGGCGCCACGCCCCTCACCGAGATCACCCAGCTGCGCCTCGGCTCTCGACCGGCCAAGCGCGGCGAGCAGGCCGGAGTCGCGGACCTTCGCGCCATCCCCTGGGTCTTCTCGTGGACCCAGGCCAGGATCATCCTCCCCGGTTGGTACGGCCTGGGCACCGCCTTGGAGGCGGCGCGGGAGGACGTCGGCCTGGACGTCCTCCGCGAGATGCGGCGATCGTGGCCGTTCTTCACCACGCTGCTCGGCAACGCCGAGGCGGCCCTGGCCAAGGCCGACCTGGGCATCGCCGCGCGGTACGCTGCGCTCGTGGCCGACGAGGGTGCCCGGGGGCGGATCTGGGATCGGATCAGCGACGAGCACGGGGCGACCGTGCGAGAGCTGCTGGCCGTGACCGAGCAGGAGCGCCTGCATGACCGTAACCCTGTCCTGCAGGAGTCCATGGAGCGGCGCAACCCCTACATCGATCCGCTGTCGTTCATCCAGGTGGAGCTCATGCGGCGGGCCCGCGCCGGCGAGGACGACGATCAGCTCGCGCGCACGATCTCGCTCGCGATCAACGGGATCGCCGGGGGACTTCGGAGCACGGGCTGAGCCTGCGATGGCGACTCCAGTGACCTCGCGGGGTTCGGAAGGCGATGGCTCGATGACTCGTGTCGCGATCGTCAACCGCGGCGAGGCCGCGGTCCGCCTGATCCGGGCGGTGCACGAGCTCAACGCCGAGCTCGGCTCCGAGATGCGGACGATCGCGCTCCACACCGAAGCCGAGCGCCGGGCGATGTTCGTCCGCGAGGCCGACGAGGCCGTGGTCATCGCTGCGGGCGGGGATCCGGGGCCCTACCTCGACCACGGCGAGCTCGAGCGGGCGCTCCGCGAGAGCCGGGCCGACGCGGCCTGGGTCGGCTGGGGCTTCGTTTCCGAGGATCCCGCCTTTGCCGAGCTGTGCGCCCGCGTCGGCGTTGCCTTCATCGGCCCGCCGCCCGAGGTCATGCGCCGCCTGGGCGACAAGGTCGCGGCCAAGCAGCTGGCCGAGGAGGCGGGTCTGCCGGTGGCCGCATGGAGCGGTGGGCCGGTGGAGACGGTGGAGGCCGCCGTCGAGCACGCGCAGGCGATCGGCTATCCGGTCATGGTCAAGGCCGCGGCGGGAGGTGGCGGGCGCGGCATTCGCATGGCTGCTTCCGAGGCCGAGCTGGCGCCGGCGTTCGAGGGCGCGCGGGACGAGGCGCTGCGCTCCTTTTCCGATGCCACGATCTTCATCGAGCGCCTGGTCACCGGCGCGCATCACGTCGAGGTGCAGGTCATCGGCGACCACCACGGCACGGTCTGGGCGCCGGGAGTGCGCGACTGCTCGATCCAGCGCCGCAACCAAAAGGTGATCGAGGAGTCGAGCTCCCCGGCCCTGAGCGCCGAGCAGGAGGACGAGGTGCGAGCCGCGGCCGTGAAGCTGGCCCGTCTGGTCGGCTACCGCAACGCCGGGACCGTCGAGTTCCTCTACCAGCCCGGCGAGGAGGCCTTCTCCTTCCTCGAGGTCAACCCGCGGCTGCAGGTCGAGCACACGGTGACCGAGATGACGACCGGACTCGACCTCGTGAAGCTTCAGCTGCACGTAGCCCGCGGCGGGCGCCTGGAAGGCGAGCCTCCGCCCGCATCGGGTCACGCGATCGAGGCCCGGCTCAACGCCGAGGACCCCGAACGGGACTTCGCCCCCGCCCCCGGGACCGTCGAGATCCTCAGGCTGCCCTCCGGGCCGGGGGTGCGGGTCGACACGGGCCTCGCCGAGGGGGAGACCATTCCCGCCGAGTACGACTCGATGGTGGCCAAGGTCATCGGGTGGGGGCGCGACCGCGCGGAGGCGCGAGCGCGGCTGCACCGCGCACTCGCGGAGACGACCGTGGTCGTGCGTGGGGGGATGACCAACAAGTCGTTCCTGCTCGATCTGCTCGACCGCCCGGAGATGATCGCCGGCTCCGCCGACACCGGCTGGCTGGACGGCCTCATCGCCTCGGACGGCCACATCCCGACGCGCTACGGCGATGTCGCCGTGCTCGCCGCAGCCCTCGACACCTACGACGACGAGCAGAAGTTCGAGCGTCGCGCCTTCTATGCCGCCGCCAGTCGCGGCCGGCCTCAGGCCAGGGAGGAGATCGGCCGCACGGTGGAGCTCCGCCACCGCGGGGAGACCTACCGTCTGGCAGTTGCCCAGACGGGCCCGCGTCGCTACAAGGTCGAGGTCGAGGGGTCGAGCCTCGAGGTGGAGGTGGAGCGCCTCCGCCGCTTCGCGCGCCGGCTTTCGATCGGTGACCGGGCGTTCAGGGTCGAGTGCGTGGCTCACGGACCGGATCTCCTCGTGGAGGTCGAAGGGGTCACCCATCGCCTGTCGGGGGACGAAGGCGGCGTCATCCGGGCCCCGTCGCCCGCGCTCGTCGTGTCCGTGAACGTGGCCCCGGATGACGAGGTGGAGGCAGGGTCCACGGTCGCGGTCCTGGAGGCCATGAAGATGGAGATGACCATCACGGCCCCTCATGCCGGGAGGGTGCGAGAGGTCATCGCTGTCCCGAGCGGCCACGTCGAATCGGGTGCGCCGCTGCTGAGCGTGGAGCCCCAGGCCGTCAAGGACGCGGCGGCGCCCGGCGGCGCGCGGATCGACTTCGAGGCGCTGGTGGCTCCGACCGAGACCGGCGCCCGGCTTCGCGGGCGCGGGCACCTGGATGCCCTGCGCAGCCTGATCATGGGCTTCGACGTGGGCGTGGAGGAAGCCGGGCGGCTCGTAGCCGAGTTCGAGCTGGCCCGAGAGCAGCTCCCTCCCGATGATCCCGAGGTGCTTCACGGCGAGCTCGAGATCCTCGTGGTCTTCGCCGACCTGGCCGAGCTCTCCCGCAACTGGCCGGCCACGGAGCGGGAGGAGCTCGAAGAGGAGGAGGAAGGCGAACGCGTCCGCAGTCCCCGCGAGCACTTCCGTTCCTACCTCCGCTCGCTCGACCTCGAACGCGAGGGTCTGCCCGAGACGTTCCGCGCAAGACTCACCCGCGCGCTGGCCCGCTACGGGGTGCACGACCTCGACCGGGGGGCCGAGCTCGAGGAGGCGGTCTACCGGATCTTCCTCGCCCAGCAGCGCGCGTCGTCGCAGGTCCCGGCCCTGATGGCGCTCCTCGACCGGCGCCTCCAGCACGCAGAGGCGCTGCCCGAGCCACTCAGGGACGAGCTCCACGAGACCCTCGACCGGCTGATCGTCGCGGCGCAGCTGCGCCAGCCCGTAGTGGGCGAGCTCGCCCGCAGCGTGCGTTTCCGCGTGTTCGACCAGCCCGTCATAGAGGAGGCCCGCGAGCGGGTCCTTGCCGCCGCGCGGGAGCAGCTCGGCTACCTGGCCGCCAACCCCGACGCCCCCGACTACGGCGACCGCATCGAGGCCCTCGTCGCCAGCCCGCAGTCGCTCATCCGGCTGCTGGCCGAGCGGATCGGCGGGCAAGGGGACCACGAGCCGATGCTGGAGCTCCTCACGCGCCGCTATTACAGGGTGTATCCGCTCGAGGACCTGCAGGTGCTCGACCACGACGGACGGCGCTTTGCCACCGCGCAGTACACGCCCGGCGAGGGGCGCGTCCACCTGATCACCACGCTCGCCGAGGCCTCGGAGCTGCCCGCCGCCGCCTCGGCCGCCGCCGCTCTCGCCTCCGATGCTCCCGCCTCTCAGGTCGTCGTCGACTTCTACCTTGCCTGGAGCGAGCAGCCGGCCGAGACCGACGCCATGGCCGCCGAGCTTCTCGCAGCAATCGACGAAGCAGGACTGCCCCCGACAGTGGAGCGCGTGGCGGTGGCCCTGAGCGGTCGGGTAGGGGACGACATCCACTACTTCACCTTCCGGCTGGCCGACGGCGGCTTCCAGGAGGAGCGCGTGACCCGCGAGCTTCACCCCATGGTCGCGC
>JACCZR010000022.1 GCA_013695855.1 Thermoleophilaceae bacterium | reverse complement strand
CCCCTGTGCCCCGTCCGGCGACGGAGGCCGCGAGGGGGCCGCAGGACACCACTGAGAGCACGTTCAAGCCCCCTTCGGCCAAGGCGCTCGATCGCCTGCAGGCCGCGCTGACGGACAAGGCGCTCCGACGGCTGGCCGAGCTGCGTGGCTGGTCCCCCGAGGCGTGCCGCAAGCTCGGGCTGGGCCTCGAGGGCGACCGGATCGTGTTTCCCGTCCGCGACGCCGCCGCCGTCCTCGTGGCCGTTTCGCGCTTCGTCCCGAGCCCGGAGCCCCGCACCGGCCCGAAGATGCAGGCCGACCCGGGCTCCCGACGGGAACTGTTTCCCGCTCCCGAGACCCTCGGCGACGGCGACGTGTGGATCGTGGAGGGCGAGCCCGACGCCGTGGCCGCAGCCACGCTCGGCCTGCGGGCCGTGGGCGTGCCCGGCGCGAACTGCTGGCGGTCGGAGTGGGCGAAGCGCTTCGCCGGCCGGTACGTGCGGATCATCCCGGACTGTGACCCGCCAGGGCGCGCCCTCGCCGGGAGGGTGGCTGCCGACCTGGCCCAGCATGCAGCCGACGTGCGGGTGGTCGACCTCGACCCGGGCCGCGACGACGGGCACGACCTGGGAGACCTGTTGGTGAAGGCCGGCGAGGCGGGTCGTGGGGAGCTTCGCCGGCTGTTGGAGCGGATGGCCGACGCCGTCGAGCCCGTCGACGCCGTCGATCCCGTGCGGCCTGCCGCCAAGGCTGGCCCCGAGCCTTCCCTCCACCAAACCCCCCTTTCCTCCACCGGCCGTGAGCCCCAGTGGCCGGCGCCGCTCGACCCCGCCGCACTCCACGGGCTGGCCGGTGAGATCGTCGAGACCATCGGACCACACACGGAGGCCGACCCGGCGGCGCTGCTGGTGACGCTGCTGGGCGCGTTCGGGAGCGCGGCTGGACGTGGCCCCGGTTGGAGGGTCGGCGGGGACTTCCACGCCACGAACCTCTACGCGGCGTTCGTGGGGGACACGAGCAGCGGTCGCAAGGGGACCAGTTGGGGGGAGATTCGCCGCCTCATGGAGCACGCTGACCCCGAGTGGACTCAAACCCGCGTTGCGACTGGTCTGTCATCTGGTGAAGGGCTGGTCCACCACGTGCGTGATGACCTGGTTACCCGCCGCCGAGCACGGACCAAGAAGGAGAAGCAGGATGCTGACCACGACGGGCTCATCGAGGAGGTCGATCCCGGCGTGTCCGACAAGCGCTTGCTCGTGGTGGAGGGCGAGCTGGCCCTGTGCTTCAAGGTGATGCGGCGCGAAGGCAACACGCTGTCGCCGGTCATCCGTGGACTCTGGGACCAAGGCACGGCGGGGAACCTCACTAAGAACGCTCCCGAGCGGACCACTGGCGCCCACGTGTCGATCATCGGCCACGTCACCCCGCGGGAGCTGCGGGACGGCCTGACCGAAGCCGAGCGCGCCAACGGATTCGCCAACCGCTTCCTCTTCGTGTGTGTGAGGAGGGCGAGATCGCTTCCCTTCGGCGGAGAGCTGAGCGAGGGCGAGATCGCAGAGATGGGCCGGCGCCTTGGCGACGCGCTGGCCTTCGCACGAGATCAGCAGGCGCTCGACATGGACGCCGAGGCGCGGCAGGCGTGGGAGGCGATCTACGAGCCCCTGACCGAACGGCCCGACGGGATGCTCGGCGCGATCACTGGCCGCGCGGTGCCTCTCGTGCGCCGACTCGCGGTGATCTACGCGCTGCTCGACCACCAGACCATCGTGGGGCTCTGTCACCTGCGGGCCGCCCTGTCGGTCTGGGACTATTGCGAGCGCTCCGCCGCCTACGCCTTCGGCGGCGTGATCGGCGACCGGCTCGCGGACCGGCTGCTCGCCGAGCTGCGCAAGGCCGGCCCGTCCGGGCTGACCCGCTCTGAGATCCGCGCGATCGTCGGGCATCGCCTAGGTGTCGAGGAGGTCGGTCGGGCGCTCGAAGAGCTGGAGGCGCGCGGGCTGGCACGGTGCGAACGGCACCCGACCGGGGGCCGCCCTCAGGAGCGCTGGCACATCGTGGAGCGTGGAGGAAAGCCCCGTTCGGTGGAGGAAAGTCCCCGCTCCTCGACTTTCCTCCACCAGACCCCCCTTTCCTCCACCGCCCTAGACGTTCAGCAGGCCCTCGCCGAGCCCCCCGCCGACCCGCCGTCCGACGCCGAGCGCGAGGCCGAGTGGTCCCCCGAGGACGCCGCCGCGTTCGTCGAGCGCGCCAAGCAGGTGTTCCCCGGCAGCTACGAGGTCGAGGCCCCTCGCTCTTCGCCGGCGGCCGGGCGCAACGGGAGGGGTCCGACATGAGCGCCTTAAGGTCATCGAGTTGCTCGCCCCCCGGCGCCCCGTGGTCCACCCGCGACGGCAAGGGGCCG
This sequence comes from Thermoleophilaceae bacterium, assembly GCA_013695855.1. GTDB lineage: Bacteria > Actinomycetota > Thermoleophilia > Solirubrobacterales > Thermoleophilaceae > JACCZR01. Next base: position 1,283 of record JACCZR010000022.1, on the reverse strand, counting down.
TTCACCCCCCACCGCGCTTTCGCCTCGACGGTCTGCGCCCGGTGATCGGCTGGTTCGCAAGGGACGCCGAGCGGTGAGCGCCCGGACCTGCGAACACTGCGGTGCGCAGCTCGGCGGGCGCCGCGCCAGGCGCGCTACTGCGACTCGTCGTGCCGTGCGAGGGCCGCTGAGGGCCGCCGCGCACCAGATACGGCCGTACCGCCGGGCTCGCCCGCCCGAAACCGCTCAGAACCGCTCGCAGCGCCTCATCCGGGTGCGCTCCCATGTCCGCAGTGCGCCGGGACGGCCGAAGGACGGCTCGTCGTGAGCGTCAAGACCGGCCCGGTGCCCCGTCTCGCGCTCACCCGGGAGGAGGCCGCCGCGGCCGTCGGCATGTCGCTCGACTCCTTCGAGCGCCACGTCCAGCCGTCGCTCGCGCTCGTGCGGCTCGGCCGGATGCGCCTCGTGCCGATCGGCGAGCTGGAGCGGTGGCTCGCCGATCATGCCCACCGGACGCTCGACGGCGCGGCGTGAACGGCCGTAGGATGGCCGGCGACCACGAAACGGCCGGGCGCGGCTGCAACCGCCCCGGCCCGGCCCACGAGGAGGAACCCCTCATGAGCGCTCGCCAGCCTACCCCCGGCATCACCGTCCGCCACCGCAAGAGCTGCCCCGGCCCCCGCGCCGACGGCCGCTGCTGCACCCCCTCCTTCCAGGCGCACGTCTTCGACCGCCGCTCGGGGCGGCGCATCCGCAAGACGTTCGAGTCGAGGTCGGCCGCGAAGCTCTGGCGCCAGGACGCGCTGGTGGCGCTGCGCGAGGGCCGCATCCGCGCCAGCCCCGGCCAGCGGCTCGACGAGGCCGCCCGCGGATGGCTCGACGGCGCCCGCGCAGGCCAGGTGCTCAACCGCTCTGGCGACCGCTACAAGCCCTCGGCGGTCCGCGCCTACGACCAGAACCTGCGGCTGCGCGTGCTGCCCGCGCTCGGCGACCGCCGCCTCTCCGAGCTGCGCCGCACCGACCTGCAAGCGCTGGTGGACCGGCTCGTGTCCGAAGGGGCCTCGCCCGCCACCGTCATGACGACGATGCTGCCCCTGCGCGCGATCTTCCGCCGCGCCGTGTCCCGCGGCGACCTCGACATGAATCCGACGAGCGGGCTTGAGATGCCCGCCGTGCGCTCGCGCCGCGCCCGGATCGCCACGCCCGAGCAGGCCGAGCGCCTGCTCGACGCGCTCGACCCGCGCGACCGGCCGCTCTGGGCGACCGCCCTCTACGCCGGCCTGCGCCGCGGTGAGCTGACGGGC
>JACCZR010000018.1 GCA_013695855.1 Thermoleophilaceae bacterium | reverse complement strand
GTACGAGAGTGCGCTGAACCAGTCGAACCTTCTACTACCACTGGAACAAGGTCCGTGGCCCGTTGGAGCTCGAGCGTCAAGAGGCCGGTCTCCCCGGTAGGGACATCACGAGCGCGCCGCCGTCAGTGTGCCCAAGCCACCCCTCGAAGGACGCCGCGCGGGCCCGGCTACTGGGCCTGTTCGACGGTGCTTCGGGTAGGACTGGTGACTGCGCTGGTAGCAGGGCCGCTGCGGATCCGCGTGGTAGCGGGAGATGACAGAAGTTTCCACAGGTTCGCCCCGATCATTCGAAGCAACCGGTTCGGTGAGCCCGACGGGGCCGTCGGTCCTCTCAGCCGTCGTCGTCCTCGACGAGCGCCACCTCGACGCTCGAGATCCCGAGGTAGAGCAGCGTCGCCGCGAAGGGCGCGAGCGTCCACGCGGCGCCGCTGTCGATCCGCGCGATGAGCGCCGCGGAGGCGATCGCGAGGCCGATGGCGGCCAGGTGCAGCACACCGGCCCGGATGGGCTTGGGGCTGCGGGTCAGCGGCCTTTCGGCCTCTCCCCCCATGTTCCAGGTCAGGAGCAGTCGGAGCCCGCCGTAGGCGGCGGCCGCCCCAGCGGCGAACAGGAAGATGCTGGCCACAGACGGCATCCCCCGCTCACCCACGAGCGCCGACCCGGTGGCCCAAACCGTGATCGCGTAGCCGTATGGGAGGCCTGCGCCCTGGACCGCCGTCTCCAGCGCTCGCATGTACGCGGACTTCAGCATCGGCGCCGACCCTAGCCGCGCCTCTCCACGAGTCGCAACTCCCCGATCGCCTCGTCGTTCGGGTGGGTCATCGGCGCACGGGTTCACTCGAGAAGCGTGTGGCGCGACCCCCCCTCCGGACTGGAGGGCGTAAGCTGTGCCCCGCTTCGGGGCGGAGCTAAAGCCACCTAGGGGGGATGTCTGTTGATCAGGAGAGGAACTCTCGCTTGCGTCGGCGCGCTGGCGCTCGGATTGAGCGCGTGCGGAGGCTCGAGCAGCATGATGCCGCCGCCCCCCGACCCGACCGCGATGGCGCTGATGGCGCCCGGCGTGCGCACCGTCATCGTGCCCAAGCAGGGGAAGAGCCTCACTATCATCGTTCCGCCCTGCAGCTCGGCGGAGATCGACCAGGACACAACTGACGCTCCTCCAGGGTCCAACCAGGTCGTGGTGCCCAAGAGCGCGCTTGACCAGACGGTTGCCGTCCAGCCCTGCATCCAGGGCGGCAAGACCGCCGGGCGCTCGAGCAGCGTGCTGCTGAGCCCGGGCGGCTCGGAGTCGCCGCAGGGCGTCGGCCAGCAGACCGGGAACCAGCGCCAGAACCAGCTGCTGCTCCCCAAGGGCAGCAACATCACGAAAATCATCGTGCCCCCCTGCGTGGTGCAGACCGGCTCCGGTGGCAGCAGTGGCTCCGCCGATACGGGTGCGGGTTCCAACACCGCGCTGCCGGCCGAGCGCAGCAAGAGCTCGCTGGTTGCTCCACCGTGCAGGGTCTCGGCCACGAGCAGCAGCAGCGGCGGCTAGGGCGCACCTTCCGTGAAGAACAAGATCCCGTGGATCGTCGGAGGGGTCCTGATCGTGGTCTTCGCGATCGGGGCCGCCGTGCTCGGCAAGGGTCCGGAGGAGCCCAAGAGCGTGGCTGAGCTGCCCGAGAGCGCCCGCGCCGTTGTCATCCCCGCGAACGAAGAGCACACGGTGGTCATCCCGCCCTGCAACACGCCGGTCGAGCAGACCACGACCGATGCGGAAAAGGGCAGGGCCACGCCGGGGGCAACAACGTTCGAGCTGCCCAGCGAGAGTGAGGTCCGCACGGTTCTCGTGCCGCACTGCCAGCCGGGCACGGGCGCGACGAATATCGCCGGCAACATCCCCTCCGCGGCCTTTGTGGTCGAGAAGGCGCCCGCGGCGAACGAGACCGACGGGGCCTTCGAGGCCGACGGCGTGATCGCGAAGTCCCAGCTGGTGCTGCCGCAGGGCAGCGACGGGACGACGATCGTCGTGCCTCCCTGCTCGAAGGAGACCAAGGGCGAGGACGCTGTGCTCCAGTCCGAGGGCGGCTCGAAGCTGGTCATCGCCGCGCGCTGCTGAGCGTCGGTCGGCCGAGTACCGCCGCTCTGTCGTTACGAGGCTTCGGCCGGCTGGGGGGCCGCTCCGCGAGACGGCTCCCGCCGGCGCCTGCGGGCGAACGCCGCCAGTGCGCCCTGAGCGCCCACAGCAGCGGCCGCGGCGAAGGGGCCGAGCGCGGGCACGGCCGTTCGCACGCTGAACTCCACCGTGGCCACGGGCACGATCAGCATCACCCAGGCCGACAGCCCGAACAGGATCGCGGCCGAGCGCGCCCGGCCCGTGGTGAGGAACGGAGCGGCGAACGAGAGCAGGGCGAAGAGCACGAACACCGGTCCCTGGAGGCGCGTGGCCGACTCGTAGGTGCGAAGCGCCGAGATCAGGTTGCGGTTCACCGAGAAGCGCTTGGCGTCGGTGTAGTGCGGCCTGGCGTCGCGGATCCCGAGCGGGTTATAGGTCGAGTTGAAGAGCACCTGATGGTGCACGAGGTCGTGCCAGCTGTATCCGCCGCCGTAGCCGCGAAAGCTCTCGGGGGCCACGTAGCGCAGCGTGGCGCCGCCCACCTCCTCGAGGTAGGCGAGCGGTTGGTGAGTGACCACTTCCCAGGTGAACGCCTGAACCCCGGCGGTCTTGGCCGCGGTGGCGCTGTGCGGATCGCCGAAGTAGCGGATCGCGGGCGAGTACCAGTAGTTGAACGTGTACTGGTTGGTGTACGGCCGCTTGGCGCGCGGCACGTTCTCGCACAGGGGCTCGGTGCCCGGGGGCGGGGTGAACTTCTTGCAGTCCGCAAACGGTGCTACGCGGCCGTAGATGTTCCACACGCCGTTGCGGCTCAGGCCGGTTCGCCCCTCCGCCTGGTACTCGACCACGTAATAGGGCACGAGCAGGGCCAGCGCTCCGAGCGCCCCGGCAGCGGTCACCGTCAACCGCCGGCGCAGCGGCGCGCCGGGCACCGCGAACAGCAGCCACACCCCGCCAAGGATCAGGATTGGAAGCGCCACGACGCGCACGCTGGCGGCCGTCGCCAGGGCCAGGCCACCGAGGGCGGGCCACCAGAGGCTCGTGCCCTCGGTCGTGCGCACGCCGCAGTACAGGGCCAGCGACATCAGGAAGACGAAAACCGTCTCGCTGTTGGGCGAGTGCTCCATGAAGATCTCCGGCGCCGCCAGAGCCACGAAGGCGGCGGGCACCAGGGCCAGCCCGCGCGAGATGCCGGTCCTCGCCACCGCGAGGTAGGTGACGACCGCCGAGACCAAGCCGAGCACGTGGTGGAAGATCACCACCAACATCAGCGTGGGGGAGAGGGCGTGCAGTCCCTTGAGCACGAGCGGATAGCCCGCCGGGCGCAGCTCGTTGCGAAACAGCTCGTCGCTCTGGGAGACACCGATGTAGCTCGCGGCGTCGGGCCAGCCGAAGAACGCCGGCTTCCAGGCGAGCACCATGAGGATCCGCAGCACGGCCCCGGCGACCAGGATCGCCACAAGACCGATCGCCACCCTCCGATCTCCCCGCACGTGCGCGAGCTTAGTGCCCCGGCTAGGGTCGCTCTCAGTGGCCGACGAGCTCGAGCTCCACTTCCTGACCTACGGCCGCCGGACCAGGCCATGTTCCGCCGGCGCTCCGACCCGCCGCCCGCGCTGAAGGCCTAAGTCACTCGGGCCCGCACGAACAAGGTCTGCGCGGCGCGGCCGATCGGTCCCCGCTCGTCGTACAGCGCGGTGTCCGAGAGGCCGAGGCCGTTGGGCTCGGGTCGCGTCACGGCGTCCAGGCAGACCCACTCGCCCTCCGGCAGGCGGTGCAGGTGCACACTGAGGTCGGTGTTGATGAACACGTACCTGCGCCAGTCAAGCGCGGCGCTCACCCCGTTGCCGGAGTCGGCTGCGACGAGCACCCGCTGCAGCGGCGTGGCATGCTCGCCCTCCACGAGCGGATGGAGCATCCGCATCCACACGGTCGCCGGGCCCATCTCCAGGAAGCCGCCCCGCACGAAGCGGTACTCCATCGCCGTGTGGTAGCCGATCTCCTCACCGGTGGGAAAGAACGGCTTGTGCTCGGCCTCGGCGGGCCCGGGCGGCGCAGGCTCCTCGGGCACGCCGTCGCCCAGTTCGACGTCGGCCATCGCCAGGCGCCACGAGGAGGCCCTGACCAGCTCGGTTCCCTCTGAGTCGGTGAGCAGCGCTTCGAGCAGCTCCACGTTGCGGCCCGGGCGCACGGTGCGCACCACCACCCGCAGCGGCGCGATGGGCACCGGACGCAGGATCTCGAAGGTCACCCGCCCGATCTGGGCTGCCTCGCCGCCGGGGTGGCGCTCGAGCGCCCGGCCGATCGCCGCGGCCGGAGGACCGGCGTTCTGGGCCCCCGGGTCCCAGGGGCCGCGGGTCAGCTCGGAGGGCACCAGGAGGTCTCCTTCCTCGGTGAAGAAAGCGGCCACGGCGCGAGATCGTACGTGGGTCAGGTGGCGGCTTGAACGAGCGTTCCGACGGCGGCCACGACGAGGGCCGCTCCGATCGCGCGCAGCAGCTGGCGCTCGGTAAGGCGGCCCGTGAGCCGGGCGCCCAGCAGCGCTCCGGGCACCGAGGCCGCAGCTCCGACCGCGAGCACCTCCCAGTCCACCCCCTCGGGCAGGTGGCCCACCACCCCGGCGACCCCGACGCACACGCCCACGGCGAGGTTTGTCCCGACCGCCCGCGAGGGCTCCTCGCCCACGTAGCGAAGCAGGGCGGGCATCCGCAGCGCGCCCAGGATCAGCCCTACCAGTCCGCCCAGCAGGCCGATCAGGGCGCCGCTGACCACGGC
>JACCZR010000009.1 GCA_013695855.1 Thermoleophilaceae bacterium | reverse complement strand
GACGAGCGCAGGCGACGGCGCCCGGGCGAAGCGCGGCGCAGTGCACACCGAGCAGCGTCCGCAGTCCTGCGGGTCCGGGTCGTCGAGCTCCTCCTGCAGTACGCGCATCAGGCAGCGGCCGTCGGTGCCGTAGGCGGCCATCGCGCGCTGCTCGGTGCGGCGCAGCGCGGTGACCTGCTCGTAGCGGGCGGCGTCGTAGCTCCAGCCGCTGGCGGCCACCGCATGCCAGCGGCTGGCGCTGCGGCGCACCGCCCCCTCCACGTCGAGGATCTTCAGCATCGCCTCGATGCGTCCCATGCCGAGGTTCACGACGCTCATCAGCTCGCGCGTGGTCCGGCCTTCCTCGCCCGCGGTCTCGAGCTCGTCGAGCACCGCGCGCACGCGCTCGCGCGCGGGGAACGCCTGCTCGATGAAGAAGTCCTGGATGCGGCGGTCCTCGCCGCCGCGCAGCAGGATCACCTCGGCGTGATCGACACCGCGCCCGGCCCGGCCGACCTGCTGGTAGTAGGAGACCACCGAGCCCGGCGCCTGGAAGTGCACGACGAAGGTCAGGTCCGCCTTGTCGTAGCCCATGCCCAGGGCGCTGGTGGCCACCACGGCCTTGACCTCGTTGTGCAGCAGGCGGTCCTCGGTCAGGATCCGCTGCTCGGTCTCCTGCTCCCCGCTGTAGGCGAGTGCGCTCACGCCGTTGGCCGCCAGGAAGCCGGCCACCTGCTCGGCGTCACGCTTGGTCAGCGTGTAGACGATGCCCGAGCCCGGCAGTGAGGGGACGTGCTCGGCAAGCCACGCGAGCCGCTCTGCGGGGCGCGACAGCTCGAGCGCCTCGAGACGCAGGCTCGTACGGGCCAGCGCGCCGCGGTAGGAGCGCAGCGGCTCGCCCCGCGGCCCTGCCAGCTGCTCGAGCACGTCGCCCACCACCCGGTCGTTCGCCGTCGCCGTGGTGCCGAGCACCGCGGCCTCGGGCGCCAGGGCGCCGAGCACGTCCTTGACCCTGCGGTAGTCGGGGCGGAAGTCGTGCCCCCAGTCCGAGATGCAGTGCGCCTCGTCGATCACCAGAAGGCCCACGGAGGCGGCGAACAGCGGGAGCATGTCATCGCGAAAACGCGGGTTGTTCAACCGCTCGGGGCTGATGAGAAGCAGGTCGATCTTCCCGGCGGCGAGTCCATCCCGGACGCGGTCCCAGTCCTCGCGGTTGGTGCTGTTGATCGTGTGCGCGCGCAATCCGAGACGCTCGGCCGCGACGATCTGATTGCGCATCAGCGCCAGCAGCGGGCTGACGATCAGCGTCGGGCCGGCGCCGGCGTCTCGCAGCATCGCCGTGGCGACGAAGTAGACCGCCGACTTTCCCCATCCGGTGCGCTGCACGCAGAGCACCCGTGCGCGGTCGACGACGACATCGCGGATCGCCTCGAGCTGATCGTGGCGAAAGTCAGCCGCCGGGTCCCCGGTGAGGACCCGCAGGCGATCAAGCGCGGCGCCTTCAAGCTCTGCCGACATAAGAGTCCTCCAGCAGCGAGGAGAGCGACTCGTAGGGCCCCCTCGCGCACGGCTCGTAGCGGGCGGCGGGACCGGCCCGGCCGTCCTTCAAGGCGTCGTCGGGGTAGGGCTCGATCCAGACCGATTCCGCGAGCGGCGCGTCGATCGGGTTGCCGGGATCGGCCGAGGGGCCGTGTTCGATGGGCAGCTCACGGCGCTTTCGCTGCTCGATGGCGTTCAGGCAGGTGTTGGTGGCGATCCGGTAGAGCCAGGTCCGCAGGGAGCTGCGCCCCTCGAACCCGGCCAGGCCGCGCCAGGCTCGCAGGAGCGTCCCCTGGAGGGCGTCGTCGGCGTCGTGAGCCGAGGCGAGCATGCGGTAGCAGTGGGCGTGGAGCTCCGAGTGGTAGGGCTCGACCAGCTCGCGGTACGCGCGTCCGTCGCCCTCGAGGGCCGCGGCCAGCAGGCCGCGCTCGGTGTCGTTCAGCGGCTCTCCACGCATGGCTCCGACAAGGTAGACCGCCGAGCGCGACCGAACTGATCGTGCTGTCCTCGTAGCACCTGTTCTACGGTTAGCCAACGGTGGCTCGCGAGCTGACACAGCGCCAGCTGCGCAACGCGAGCGGTGAAGTCATGCGAGCGCTCGATGCCGGAGAGAGCTTCACGGTCACACGCAACGGCGTCGCCGTCGGCGAGCTGACCCCAGTTCAGCGCCATCGCTTTGTCAGTCGGGAGATCGCCCTCGCGGCGTTCTCCAGCGCTGCCCCGGTCGACCCTGCACGGTTCCGCGCCGATCTCGATCGTCTCGTCGACCAGGACCCGGCCCCGCGTGGCTGAGCCACGCGGATCCCGGGGTCTCCTCGACACGTCCGTGGTGATCGATCTGGAGCGGATGGCGCCCGAAGCCCTTCCGGCCGAGCTCGCGGTTGCCGCGGTCACCTTCGCCGAGCTCGCCGCCGGCCCTCACGCCGCCACGGACTCCACCGAGCGAGCCCGCCGCCAGGAGCGCCTGCAGCGTGCCGAGGCCACCTTCGACGCGATTCCGTTCGACGCAGCCGCCGCCCGCGCCTACGGACGCCCGTACGCAGAGGTCGCCTCCGGCGGGCGCAAGACGCGTCGGCGACGTGCGATCGACCTGTTGATCGCGGCGACGGCGCTGGCAGCCGATCTCCCCCTGCTCACTCGCAACCCATCTGACTTCGAGGGCCTCGACCAGCTGATCGGTGTCACGCCCATCCCAAAGGCGGCCGACTGAATGCACGTCCGGACCGTCCTTGCCACAGTCGCGGTAGCCGACTTCGAGACGTCGCTCGCGTGGTACGAGCGCTTTCTCGGGCGCCCGCCCGACGAACGGCCGATGGATGGCCTCGCTCAGTGGCACATCTCCGAGAGTGCTCTCTTTCAGGTACTTCAACACGACGAGGGTGCGGGCAAGTCCGTCGTGGGCGTCGCGGTCGCCGATCTGGGCCGCGAGGTGGCGGACCTCCGGGATCGAGGCATCAGCCCACGGGCCGAGGAGCGAACGTCCGAAAAGGTGCTCTTCGAGACCTTTCTCGACCCCGAGGGGAACGAGATCGGCCTCCTCCAGCAGAAGCCCGGCTAGCCGGTCCGTCGCCTGAACGGCGTGAAGGCGCTGCCACAATCTCAGCCGTGGACGCGCTCTTCTCCTTTCCCAACCCCGTGAACGAGAAAGCTGCGCGGGCTGTGGCGAGCCTTGTCCTCATCGTCTGCGTCATCGCGCTCGCGACCGGTGCGCAGTGGCTGCTGGTTGCGCTCGCGCTCGGCTTCCTGGCCCGCGTGCTCACGGGGCCGAGCCTCAGCCCGTTCGGCCTGCTGGCCACGAAGGCGATCGCGCCCCGGCTCGGCGAGCCCCGCTACGTGGCGGGGCCGCCCAAGCGCTTCGCCCAGGGGATCGGGCTCACGCTCACCACCCTGGGCGCGGTGCTGGCGGTGGGCTTGGGAATCGGACCCGCGGGTGACGCGGTGCTGGTGGCCATGATCGTCGCCACGGCGCTGGAGTCGGTGTTCGGCCTGTGCCTGGGCTGCGGGCTGTTCGGAGTACTGATGAGGACCGGACTGGTCCCCGAGGAAACCTGCGCCGCGTGCGCGAACTTCAGCCCGCGCCTGCAATCGGCGCCTTGAGTCGTCGACCGCATCCAGCCGAGCGCCACGCTCGCGAGCTCGGCCTCGGGCGCGTTGGCCTCGCTTCGTCTTGAAAGGTCACGGCCCCGCGATCGGGGTGATCCACCGGATCAGCCCGCTCTCGTCCTGGGCTTCGAGGCCGCGAACTTGCCCGGCTCGAAGCGACGGGTGCGCCGGCGAAAGCGCCAGGTGAAGTCGGGCCAGATCGTGGCGTTGTTGCCGTTGGCGTCCAGGTACCAGCTCGAGCAGCCGCCCGAGCTCCACACCGTGCCGGGCATGCGTGCGTGCAGCTCGCGGTTGTAGGCCTCCTGCACCTCGGGGCACACCTCGACGGTCGGCAGGCGACGGCGCTCCATCGTGCGCGGGGCGTCGAGCACGAAGTCCTCCATCGCCTCCTCGGGAGGAGGCGGATGGCCATCCCCATGCCCGAGAAGCCGGACCCGATGATCGCTACGCGGTGGTCGCTCATGCGCTTGGCCCGGCGAGGGTACGGGCGAAACCGGCGTTCTCGCTCCGTGATCGACGTCACGGACCGGGCCTCGAGCCGGGACCGCGGACCCGTGCGGCACAATCGCCCGCCATGAGCAGGCTTGTCGGCATCTGCGCCCGGATCGCGGCCTCCGCGCGCTTTCAGGTACTCACGTTCGCCGCGATCCTCGCCAACGGCCTGGTCATCGGCCTGCAGACCTACGACAGCCTCGAGCGTGCCCTCGGCTCGGTGCTGGACACGCTGAACGCGGTCTTCCTGACCTTCTTCGTGATCGAGATCATCATCCGCATCATTTCGTTCGGCCGGCGGCCCTGGCGCTTCTTCGGCGAGGGCTGGAACGTCTTCGACTTCGTGATGGTCGTGCCCGCCCTGATCCCCGGCGTGCGCGAGAACGTGACCGCGCTGCGAGTCGTGCGCCTGCTGCGGGTGTTCCGGATAGTCAGCGCCCTGCCCGAGATGCGTGTTCTCGTGCAGGGACTCGGACGCAGCATCGCGCCCCTGATGAGCATGGCCGTGCTGGTGCTGCTGCTCTTCTACGCCTACGGGATGGTCGGCTGGATCCTGTTCAGCGACCACGACCCCGCGCACTGGAGCTCGCTCGGCCAGGCGATGCTCACCCTGTTCTCGATCCTGACGCTCGAGGGGTGGGTGGAGATCCAGGAGACCGCGCTGAGCTACAGCGAGTGGTCGTGGGTCTACTTCGTGAGCTTCATCCTCATCTCCTCGTTCGTGCTCATCAACATGGTGATCGCCGTCCTGATCAACGGAGTGGACGAGGCGCGCGCCCGCGCAGCGGCCGAGCGCAAGGCCGCCGACCGCATAGAAGACCAGCCGCTGCTCGACCGTCTCGAGTCGCTGCGAGAGGGCATAGACGACATCGAGCGCCAGCTCGCGGCCCGGGCTGACAAGATTCGCGCCGATGGCTGACGAATGGCGGGTGGAGGTGGACCTCGACGACCCCGAGCACGGGTACGGGCTCGGGGAGCGCCTGCGCTCGCTCAACCTCGACGACGAGGCTCGGGAGCGGCTGGGCAACCGGGTGCTGGTGACCCGCGACGGGCCCCGGATGTTCCTCTACACCTCCACCCAGGACGAGGCGCTGGAGGCCGAACGGGTGGTACAGGAGCTGATCGAGGAGGACCGGCTAAGCGCGGAGGTGGCCACCACCCGCTGGCACCCCGACGAGGAGGCCTGGGAGGACGTCTCGCATCCGATGCCGGGCACCGATGAGCAGCGTGCCGCCGAGCGCAAGCGCGCGAGCGGCGAGGACTGGGAGGTGCGGATCGAACTCGTCGGCCTGCTCGAGGCAGTGGAGCTCGAGAGCGAGCTTCGCGAGGAGGGCCTCACCGTGGAACGCCGTTTCTCGTACGTGCTCGCAGGCACCGCCACCGAGGAGGGCGCGCACGAGCTGGCCGAGCGCCTGCGCGGCCGCCTGCCCGAGGGCACGCCGCTGGGTGTCGAGCCGAACATGAGCGAGGTGCCCGACCCCCGCTTCGTGATGTTCGACAGGGCCAGGCCGGGCATCGCCCGCGACCTCGGGCTCTGACCCTCCTCGAAGACCTGGTCGACGCGGCTTCGTGTCGCGTCGACTACGCCGACGCCCGCCTGGTGCGCACGCGCCGCGAGCGCGTGGCCGTACGCGATGGCGCGGTTGAGGCGCTGGACCGCGGCGAGGACGAGGGCGTCGGCGTGCGGGTGCGTGTGGGAGGCGCGTGGGGGTTCGCCGCCACCCGTGAGAGCACGTCGGCCGGTGCCGAGGCGGCGCTTCAGCGGGCCCTGGAGGTGGCGCGGTCCCAGCCCGCGTCGGCGGGGGGCGAGCTTGCCCCCGAGCCGCCGACC
>JACCZR010000267.1 GCA_013695855.1 Thermoleophilaceae bacterium | reverse complement strand
TCCGAGGACGAGATCGGCATCGAGGACCTGATCCCCGAGCAGCAGATGGTCATCACGATCACGAAGTCGGGCTACATCAAGTCGCTGCCGCTGACGACCTACCGCGCCCAGCAGCGCGGCGGGCGCGGCGTGACGGGGATGGACATGAAGGACGGCGACTTCATCGAGCACCTCTTCGTGACGTCGTCGCACGACTACCTGCTGTTCTTCTCCAATCGAGGAAAGGTCTATCGCTCGAAGGTCTACGAGCTGCCCGAGGCGTCGCGCACTGCCAAGGGCCGCGCGCTCGTCAACGTCCTGCCGCTGCGCGACGGCGAGCGGATCCAGTCGGTGCTGTCGACGCGCGACTTCACCGAGGGGCGCTACGTCGTCTTCGCGACGAAGCGCGGCATCGTCAAGAAGACCGCGTTGCTCGCCTATAACACGCCGATCAAGGCCGACGGGATCATCGCCATCAACATCCGCGACGACGACGAGCTCGTGGCGGTCCGCCGAACCAGCGGGGACGACGACATCATCATGGTCTCCCACTCCGGACAGGCCGCGCGCTTCAACGAGGACGACGCACGCCCTATGGGCCGTGACACCAGCGGCGTGCGCGGGATGAACGTCTCCCGTGGCGCCAACCACGTGCTCGCCATGGATGTCGTCCGGCCCGACACCGAGCTTCTGGTGGTCACCGAGAACGGCTTCGGCAAGCGCACGCCGATCGAGGACTACCCAGTCAAGGGCCGCGGTGCGATGGGCGTGAAGACCATCGGCCTCACCGAGCGCAAGGGCGGCGTCGCGGGAGCGCTCATAGTGCGCGAGCACCAGGACCTCGTGTTCATCTCTCAGAGCGGGATGGTCCAGCGTACGGGCGTGCGCGGCATCTCGCGGCAGGGGCGTCCGGCTCAGGGGGTGAAGGTGATGAACATGAAGGACGACGACCTGGTCAGTGCCGTAGCGCTTGTGGTGGAGGATGCACCGCCGGCCGAGGCGGCCGAGGACGGGCCCGCGCAGCTTTCGGCCGAGTAGAGGAGCGGCGCGCTTCTCAGCGGCTCTCAGAGAGCCGCCAGGGTTCTCTTACGCTGATCACAACTTCGATCTCCACAGTGCCTCTCGATCCCCTTTGACCAGAAGGAGCTGTGATGAGAAGACAGAAGCAGGCAGCAGCAGGAGTGGCCACAGTGCTGGCGCTCGGTGTGGGCGCCACCGCGGTGGCGGCTCCGGGCGGCGACGGGCCGCTCGGCGGCGTGTTCGGGCCGAGCCCGCAGGAGCGCAGGGCCGAGCAGGCCCGCGACCTCGCCAAGGAGCTAAAGCTCCCTGAGCAGCGCGTGCGCCAGGCGCTCGACCGCGTGGGCGAGAAGCGACGCGCCGAGCACCAGGCCGAGAGGGCGAAGGAGTTGGCGAAGCGCCTCGACGTCTCCGGGGACGACGTATCGCAGGCGCTGGAGAAGGGCCGAGAGACGCTGCGCAAGGAGTTCGAGAGCAACCGTGGGCGTGAGGGATTTCACCCGCGCGGAGCGCGTAACGCCTTTCTCAAGGCTGTCGCGGCCGAGCTGGACAAGAGCACCGAGGAGGTCCGCAAGGCCCTCCAGGGCATCCGCAAGGATCGTCTGAACGCCAAGCTGGCCGAGGCGGTCAAGGAGGGCCGCCTGACCCAAAAGCAGGCCGACCAGATCAAGAAGCAGGCCGAGAAGCGACCGAGCCGCTTTCACTTTCGGGGCGGCCATGGACCGGGTGGTCCTGGCGGTCCCGGAGGGCCGCCTCCCGGCGGCGGCGGGCGCAACGGCGACTTCATGCCCCCGCCGCCTCCACCGGGCGCCGAGGGCGGACCGGACGAGATGCCCGCTCCGCCTCCCGGCGTTCCCGGCTGACAGCCCACGTGTGCTGGTCGTGCGCCTTGCGGGTCCGCCGGATTTGCTTGAATGGACCTCACCAGAGAAAGGGGGTGGTCCGAAGTTGAGTGACAGTCTTTCCGGGACCCTGGAGGTGTCCGGCCGCTAGACCGGAGCTGGGCCCCGTCCTGCGGAGTCCGCCCGAGACACTGTCGGTATCGGAGGCCGGGATTCGTCCCGCCGGCCCGGATCGTCGTAACCGATTCGAGAGACCGAAGCCGATCTGTCCAGCAACAGTCAACGTGGAGAGGGCGCCCAAGGGCGCCCTCTCTGCTTTCGGGGTCAGTTCTGGGGTTGGCCGCCGGAGGACCGCGGGCTGGTGTCGCGTCCGCCGCTCCTGCCGCCTCCGTCAGACGACCTGCTCTGTCGCCCTTGGGCCTGCTCGACCTTCTCTACACGGTCCTGCAGCCTGCCGATCGTGTCCCGGGCGGCCTTGGCGTCTTCGCCTGCCTGCCCACCGCGGGCCTCGATGCCCTGCAAGCGATCCCCCAGCCTCCGCACGTCCGACGACCGGGGCAGGCGGCCGACGCGACTGTCCAGCTGCTCGAAGCGCTCGTCGAGTCGGTCCTGCAGGCGGTTGACCGAGCGGCTCGCCGCGGCGGCGGTGTCGGGATCCTGCTCGGCCGGCTTCAGCAGCGCGATCACCGCGAGTGCTGTGGCCGCCACCGCCCACACGCCCGCCACGATCACCCAGCGGCGCAGCCCCTTCACGTCCTCGAGGGTGGCCGGGCGCTGGTCGTCGGGGAGCTCCGCGGGCACGGTCGGCCGGTGGGGCGACGGACCGGGCGGTGGCCCGGCCTGCGAGCCCTCCACCGGCTTAGGTGCTCCCCGCCTCGATCACCGTCGCGCACGACGGCCAGGGCCGCGATCATCGACTGCGACTCCGGCTGAGAGCACTATGCCGCAGCGCCCAGGTAGCGTTCCCAGGCGGCCGGGATGGTGGGCGCCGCCACGTGGATGAACACGGTGGAGCTGGGCGCGCCGGGAGCCCGGCGCAGGGTCATGTTGGCCTGGAGCGGCAGCCGGTCGCCCTTGCGTCGGTTGCACGGCGCACAGCAGGTGACGATGTTGTCCCAGCCCGAACCGCCGCCCTTCGATCTGGGTACCACGTGGTCGACCGTGAGGCTGCTGCGCTCGTGGCCGCAGTACTGGCAGGTCCAGCGGTCGCGGGCGAAGACAGCCCGGCGCGTGATCTTGCGCCGGTGCGCGTCGCGCGGTATGCGCACGTAGGTCACCAGCCGGATGACCACCGGCCGCGGCATCGACATGCGCTCGGCCCTCAGGGGGGAGGAGGCGTGCTCGAGCATCTCGGCGCGCTGCTTGAGCACGAGCACCGCCGCTCGGCGCACGGTGCAGACGTTGATGGGCTCGTAGGAGGCGTTCAGCACGAGCACGCGGCCGGTCGAGCTCGTTCTCTGCCCCGGTAAGACGGTCGGCGTGCTGACGGCCGCCACGGCAGGAAGCTTAGCGCTCGCCGTCCTCGTTACGAGTGCCGTTCACGGCACGGAAACGCCCGGATAGGAACCGAGCACCCGGACCACTTCGACGTGCCGAGCGAGCGCCTCGAGCGCCTCGCTCACCGCCACTTCCTCCTGCCCTCCCTCCAGGTCGCAGAAGAACATGTAGTGGCCAAGGCGCCCCCGGCGCGGGCGCGACTCGATGCGGGTCAGGTTCACGCCCCGCTCGGCCAGCTCGCCGAGCACTCCGACCAGCCATCCAGGCGAGGCGTCGCCGGCGCCCCAGAAGACGATCGAAGTCTTGTCTGCGCTGCGGCCCGGGAAGGGCGAGCGTGAGCCCTCGAGGCGAAGCCACACGAAGCGGGTGTGGTTGTGGGGGTGGTCCTCTACTCCTTCGGCGAGCACCTCGGCGCCGTAGAGCTCCGCGGCCAGGCGGGAGGCCAGGGCGGCCCAGGGGCGGCCGGCCCCGAGGACCTGACGGACCGCCTCGGCGGTGGAGCCCACGTCCACCCGCTCGGCTCGCGGCAGGCGTTCGCGCAGGAACGCGGCGCACTGAGCGGTGGCCTGGGGATGCGAGACCACGCGCTCCACCGCGCTGAGCTCGAGGCGCTGGGCCGCCACCAGGCAATGGCTCACCGGGTGGACCACCTCACCCGCGATGCGCACTCGCTCGGCCTCGCCGGCCAGCGCGTCGAGCGTGGCCGCCACGCCTCCCTCGAGCGAGTTCTCGATCGGCACGACCGCGAGGTCTGCCTCGCCGGTCTGGACGGCCATGACCGTCTCGTGGACGGTCGGGCGGGGGAGCGCTTCCACCTCATCGGGCGCCGAGGCCCGCAGCGCCTCGTCGGTGAACGTGCCGGCGGGCCCCAGGAAGGCGACTCGCGGCCGGCTCAAGCCTGCGCGGACGCCTCCGTGGCGCCGGCGAGCGCCGTCTCGATCGCCTCCTCCTCCTCGGGTGAGAGCTTGTGCTCGGACTCGCCCTCGAGGATCTGCTTCACGTACACGCGGGCCTGGTCACGGTGCGAGATCGATGAGACGACCACGCCCGAGCGCCGAGCGTCCAGCAGCGCCACCGAGCTCGACTGCTCGCCCGACATCTCACCGTAGGCGTCGTAGCGGACCATCGAGCGGTAGGCGATGCAGCCGTCTACCCGGGCTTCGGCGGAGCCCACTCGCTGCTCGAGGCCCGCGGCCGTCTCCTCGACCCAGTCGCGCAGGTCAACGAATCCCGTCTCGAGCCGCTCGGCATGGCTGACCAGGTCGCGCTCGCCGGCCTCGCCGAGCACGGCACGCTGGGCGGCTCGCAGGCGCCGGAGCTTGAACGCGAGGACGATCGCGAGCACCAGGGCCACCAGCCCAACGCCGGCGGCGCCCAACGCGACGATCCCCTGAGTCGTCGTCAGCTCGTCCATGGAATGTCAGGCTAACGTCCCGCCGGGGATGAGACCGAAGGTAAGTCGGCTCAGCGCGTGAATATCGCCGAGTAGGACTGCTTGTTGTTCTCGGTCTTGTCCTCGCCCGGCACAGCCTCGACGTCGATGGTGATGGGCACGCTCTGGCCCGTCGGGGGCTCGTCGGTCAGCGGGATCTCCAGCGTCTCGGTCTGCCCCTTGGCGATCTGGTCGATGTTGTCATCGACCTCGATGGCCTTGGCTCCCTTGCCGATGGTGATCTTCACCGGGACGTCGTTCTCGTCGTTCTCGCCCTGGTTGATCACCTGCACCGAGAACGACAGGTCGTCGCCGAGGCGGACCGTGGCCGATCCGCCGTCGGTCAGAGCCTGGCCGCCGAGCGAGACAGTGCCCAGGCCGTTGCCGTGCAGGCCAGGCGCCGCCTCCTTGCCCGAGCGGTCGCTGCTCGCGTCCTTGCCGCCGCCTCCTCGCAGGAGCTTGGACACCTGCTCGGGGATGAGCCAGGCCCGGTCGGGCAGGAAGCGGCTCTCGGGCAGCTGGACCTCGCTGATCACCTCCTGCTCACGCAGCACCGTGTCGAGGCTGGGACGCACGCGCGCGGCGAAGATCACATCGCTGGTCAGAAAGAAGCCCATCTGGTCGGCCAGTCGCTGGGCGCCCTGGTTGCGCTCGCGCCCTGAGAGCGCCGTGGGCAGGATGTCGACGATCTTGCCGATCCCGTCGCGGCGGAACTCGAGCGACTCGACGAGGTAGCCGTGGGAGGGCTTGAGCTCGTCGGGAACGTCCAGATCACGGGTGCGCTCGACCAATTGGTCGGCCTGGGCGCGCAGGCCCTTGAGGCTGTTCTCTCGCTCGACGTCGCTCACCCCGCGGCCGGGCTGGGAGAGGGTGTTGAACATCTCCTCCGACTGGCCGTCGGACTGATCCACGATCGCCCGGACGTCGCGCACGTAGTCCTTGAGGCCGCGCTCCTCGCGGGCCCCGAGGCAGCCGCGCAGCAGCACCACGAACAGGATCGCGAGGACGATCGCCCCGACGAACGCGATGGTCCGGCGGGTGCGGAGGGTCTGGGCATCGACCCCCGGCCCGGGGCGGCGGCCACGGGGGGAAGACCGGCGCGGGGGCGAGTCCGGTTCGTCGAGAAAGGACAGATCTGCTCCTGGCGAGTGGCGGGGCCTGCCACGCTAATGGGCCGAGTATGACTGGCCCCCCGGTTGTCACTTCTCATAGCGCCAGGGCGCAGCCCGAGCGCTGGTCGGGCGAGCAGCGCGGCTCGGCCTATTTTCCCCCGGGGGAAGGGAGTGCCCCCGCCGGCCCGAAATCGGAGGCGGGGTGAGCCCTTCTCAGGAGACCGTGCGCGTCGAGGCCCCCGAGGGACGGCTGGTGCTTGGGCGCTACCGGCTGCTGCGCCGCCTGGGCGCGGGTGGCTTCGGCGTGGTGTGGCTGGCGCGCGACGAGCATCTGGAGCGCGAGGTGGCCGTGAAGGTGCTGGCGCGCGACGAGGACGCGGAGACCGGGCGCGCCTCCCGCGAGGCCCGCGCCGCGGCCCGGCTGAACCACCCGGGAATCGTGGCGCTCTACGAGCTGGCCGAGGACGAGCACGACGCCTACCTGGTCTCCGAGCTCGTGCCCGGGCGGACCCTGGCGGAGCTGGCGTCCGAACGGGCGCTCTCGGACCGCGACGTGGCGCGCATCGGCTCGGCGCTCTGTGAGGCCCTCGGGCACGCCCACGCCCGCGGGGTCATCCATCGCGACGTCAAGCCGAGCAACGTGATGGTGGTGGACGCCCCCGCCGCGGGCGCCGGCTTCGCCAAGCTGGCCGACTTCGGCGTGGCCCATATGGCCAGCGGCGACCCTCTGACCCGCACGGACCGAGCGAAGTCGCCGGGCCGGCCGTCCCGGACGGATGCCGAGTGGCGGACCCGGACGGGCGACGTGGTGGGGACCCTCGCGTACATGGCCCCCGAGCAGGCAGAGGGCCACCGTGCCACGCCGGCCTGCGACGTGTATTCGCTGGCGCTGACTCTGTACGAGGCCTGGACCGGCGAGACTCCGGTGGGGCCCGCCGGCCCGCTGGCCACCGCCCGCGCTCGGGGCGGTCCACCACCACTCGACCGCCGCCGCCGCGACCTCCCGGTCGAGCTGTGCGAGGTGATCGACGACGCGCTGGATCCCGACCCCGGCATCCGTCCCGACCCGGCGGAGCTGTCCCGTGAGCTGCGCATCGCCGAGCCGCTGCTCTGCGACGAGGGGGGGTTGGTGGAGCCCGCGACGCTCGAGCGGGTGGGCCTCACCCGCCCCCCGCGCCGGCTGCTGCCCCTTGCCCTCCCGAGCGCGGCGGCCGCGGAGCCCGCCCCCTACGAG
>JACCZR010000250.1 GCA_013695855.1 Thermoleophilaceae bacterium | reverse complement strand
GCGCCCATCCGAGCGCCTACGTCCCCGCGCGGACGAGCTCGGCGGCGGTGGCGAAAACCTGCCCGCTCCCGGCGACGTTCCAGGGATCTACCAGCACCGCGCCCCCGGGCACCCGGGCGCCCAGGTCCTCGAAGTCCGAATGGTTGGTGGCGATCACCACCGCGTCAGCCTCGGACAGCGCCGAGTCGAGCGGCTCGGAGAGCTCGGGCACGTGCGGGTCGTGGCGGGCCACGTGGGCCAGCTCGCGCTCGAGCAGCCGTATGAGCTTTCCCGACAGGGAGTCGCGCAGGTCGTCGGAGTCGCGCTTGAAGGTGAGGCCGAGCACGGCCACCTTGCGGTCGCGCAGCGAGCCGCCCAGGCGCTCTTTCAGCCCCTCGACGAGGAACAGCGGCACCGACTCGTGCACCCGCGAGACGGCCAGCAGCATGCCCGGCGCTCGCGACCGCTCCTCAGAGAAGGCGAAGTCCTTGCGCAGGCAGGTGCCCGCGGTCAGCCCGGGGGCCTTCATCCCGCCGCGGGGATAGTCGTGGTTGATCAGCTCCACCACGTCGAAGACGTTCGCCCCGTACTGCTCGCACTCCATCATCAGGAGGTTGGGCAGCGCGAACTGCGCGTAGCGGAGGATGTTGGTCCAGATCTTGGCCAGCTCGGCCTGCGCCGGCGTGGTGTGGACGATCTCGGTGCCAAAGACCTCGAACAGCGAGGCGGCGTGCTCACTGGAGCCCTCGCCGACGCCGCCGACGATGGTCGGCAGGGAGGCGATCTCGTCGAGGAAGTGGTTCTCGGCGATGCGCTCGGGCACGTGCGAGACGAACAGGTCCTCGCCGACCGTGAAGCCACCGCGCTGCTCGAGGTAGCCCGCCACCCACTCGGTGGTGCCGGGGGCGACCGTGGAGCGCAGCACCAGCGAGTGGCCGGGCCGCAGCACCGGCAGCAGGTCGTCCAGCGCGCTGCGGATCTGCGAGACGTCGATCTCGAGGTGCACCAACGCCGGCGTGCCCAGGGTCAGGACGAAGTGGTCGGCCTCCGCGGCGTCGGGCGCGCGCTCGGTGGAGCGGAAGCCACCGTTGGCGAGCACGCGATCGAGCAGCTCCTGGGTCCCGGTCTCCTGGAAGGGCATCCGGCCGGCCTCCAGCGAGCGCAGGACCGAGGCGTCGCGCTCGACGCCGATCACCTCGACGCCGCGGTCGGCGAAGGAGAGCGCCAGCGGAAGGCCGACCCGGCCGAGGCCGATGACGGCGACGGAGGTCACAGCGCGCAGTCTACGAGCCGGTGGCGCGCTCTTTGGCGAGCTGCCCGATGAACGCGGCCATGAAGCGCGGGTTGTGGAAGAGGTAGCGCGGCAGCAGCCGGCGGGGCTCCTGGGCGATGCGGTAGCTCCACTCGATCCCGCGCTCCTGCATCCAGTGCGGCGCCTGTGAGATGCGCCCGGCGTGAAAGTCGAATGCCGCGCCCACGCCGACCATGACCGGCACCTCGATGCGGTCGCGTACACGGGCCATCCACTTCTCCTGCTTGGGGGCGCCGATCCCCACCCACAGGACATCGGGCTTGGCCTGGTCGATCTGCCGGGCGATCGCGTCATCCTCCTCGGTCGAGAGGGCGCGGAAGGGGGGCGAATAGCCGCCCACGATGCGCAGGCCCGGGTGCATGCGCCGGAGGTTGAGGGCGAGCTGCACGAGCGAGCCCTGGTCGCGGCCTCCGTAGAGCCAGACCCGGTGTCCCTGCTCGACGCAGCGGTCGTTGTAGCGGCGCATCAGCTCGGGGCCGTAGACGCGGTTGGGCAGGTGCTCGCCGAGAATGTTGGCTGCCCACACCAGGGGCACGCCATCGGGGAGGGCGAGCGTGGATGCCAGGATGGCATCACGCAGTTCGGTGTCATCGTGGGACAGGCTCACCGCGTGTGTCGCGAGGGCACATACGTAGCCGGGCGACCGGGTGGCGATCATCGCGTCCATCGCGTCCATCGCGCGCTCGTAGTCGGTCATGGCGATGGACAGGCCGAGGATCTCGCGGCGCGCGATGGCCTCGGGCCCCAAGGACGAGGCCCCGTGCTCGGTGTGGAAGGCTTTCACCCGGGCGGCGGTCATATGACAGGTTCGAGCATGGCGTTCGCTGGTGCCGGTCAGTGGCCCCCCTACCTACCAAGCGACCCCTAGAGCGTAGCCGGGGCGCGTAAACACAACCGGTTCGCCTGCTAAACACGCCCTGGCTCGTGGACTCTCGGCGCCAGCAGCAGGGCGAGGGGCGCGCGCTGGCCGCCGGCTCGGCCACCCAGGCTCTGGCCCAAGCGCTCGGGCTGCTGGCGCTGCTGGCCATCGTGACCGTGCTGGCGAGGCGCCTGTCGCTGGCCGAGCTGGGCGTCTACGGGCTCGTGTCGACCCTCGCGGGCTACCTCCTGGTGCTCCACAACAGCGTGTCGGTGGCAGCCACCGCACGGCTGGCCGCCGCCGCCGACGAGCGTTCCGAGCTGTTCGGAGCGGCGTTCCTGCTCTACCTCGCGGCGGGGCTGGCGACAGGCGTGCTGATCGTCGTGATCGGGGTGCTGATGGCTGCCCTGGTCGACCTCGGCCCGGCCCTCGCCGCCGAGGCCCGCCGCGGGGCTGTCGCGCTCGCCGTGATCACGGCCGTGGGGCTGCCCGTGACCGTGGGCCGCGACGCCATGCGGGCCGCCGGCCTGTACTCCCGAGCGGCCGCCACCGAGATGGCCGCGGTCGCGGTCTACGCGGCGGCGATGCTCGCACTCGCGCTGAGCGACGCCGCCCTGTCCACGCTCATCGGCGCCAGCGGGCTGCTCCCCCTGATCGGCGGTCTGATCGCGCTGCCGGTGGCCCGGGCCGCAGGGGTTCTCCCCGGCCGGCCCTCGGCTCGCGCGGCCCGCGCCCGGCTCGGCGACCTGCTTCCCACCGCGGGGGACCTGTTCGCCATCGAGCTGGCAAACCTCTTCATCTACGCCTTCGACCGCGTGATCTTGGGAGTGCTGCGCTCGGCCTCGGCGGTAGGGCTCTACGAGGGCCCCATCCGGGCGCACAACCTGGTGCGTGCGCTGAACCTCTCGGTGGCCGTGACGGTCGTGCCCGCCGCCTCCCGGCTGCGCGCCGCGGGAGATTTCGAGCGCCTGCGCGAGCTGCTGGTGCGCGGCTCGCGCTACGTGGCCGCGCTGGTGGCGCCGCTGGTGATCACGCTGATGGTGCTGGCCGCGCCGATCCTCGACGTATGGCTGGGGCCGCGCTTCCGCGAGGCCGCCCCGGCCATGACGATCCTCCTCTCCTACTGGCTGCTGGCCCCGGCGCTGGGCTTCGTGACCGCTGCCCTGGTGGGGGTGGGGCGCTCCCGGCAGTACGCGCGTCTGGTGTGGGTGGCGGCGGGCGCGAACGTCGCGCTGTCGTTGGCGCTCACGCCCTCGCTGGGCCTCGAGGGCGTGGCCATCGGAACCGCGCTGCCCCTCGTGGTCGTGTTCCCGGCGCTGCTGCGAAACGTGCTGGCCCCTGCGGGGCTCGGCCTGACCGAGCTGGCCCGCCGTGCCTGGGCTCCCGCCTACGCGCTCGGCGTGGCCCTGGCCGCCACCTTGGGGGCGGCGCGCGCCGCGTTCGGCCTCGACTCGCT
>JACCZR010000099.1 GCA_013695855.1 Thermoleophilaceae bacterium | reverse complement strand
ACCGCCGAGATGGCCGAAGTACAGCTCGTGGTTCTTGAAGCCCAGCAGCGCGAAGGTGTAGTCGACCGAGACTGCGCGCAAATCGGAGAAGACCTGGTTGCCCTCGATCTCCGCGTAGTCGAACTCGCTGAGCCGCTTGCGGCACTCGTTGGTCTTCTTCACGTAGCCCTCGTAGAGCTTGTAGTGGTCCTCCATCGTCTGCTTGGAGATACCGTCGAGCTCTTGCTCGAAGGCGGGGAACTGGCGCGGTGCAAGATCGTCCCAGGGCATTTTGTTCTGTTTCCCTTCGGTTCGGTGGTCGTGAATCGCCTTCCCCGCTGGCCGGGGCGCTGAAACTGGCACTGCCATAGACCACGGCGCGGACACCAAAGTTCGCACAACGGGAGGAAGTCGCCCGCCCGCCCGCCGGCCCGCCGGTAGCCGGTAGGCCTGCCCCCGCTCGCGCTCCCGCCGAACCAGGCCAGTCTCAGGAGACAGCTCAGGCACCCACTCCCGCCGAGCCTTC
Organism: Thermoleophilaceae bacterium; assembly: GCA_013695855.1. GTDB lineage: Bacteria > Actinomycetota > Thermoleophilia > Solirubrobacterales > Thermoleophilaceae > JACCZR01. The sequence continues at coordinate 5,856 of JACCZR010000099.1, read as the reverse complement.
CCCACAGCCGAGCGGACCGCGAGCCCGATCCGCAGGCCGCCGAAGGGCACGGAGCCCCGGGGCGCTGAGGATGAGCCGGATGCGGGCGAGAGGAGTCGAACCTCCACGCTCTCTCGAGCACACGGTTCTGAGCCGTGCCTGTCTACCAGTTCCAGCACGCCCGCCGGACCTTCCCATGTATACCAACGGGCCCTGCTGCGACCGCAGCGTCCAGCCCCGGCGAGGAAAAGATCCGGGGCGGGACCCGTCCGTGCGCTCAGGAAGCTCGTGAGCCGCGCTTGTGCGGCGTGCGGAACACATAGTCCCAGAAGGGGGCGCTCACGCCGAAGCCGCGTGTGTGGTCCTGGAAGTGGTGGCGCATGTGAAGCTCGCGCATGAGGCGCCCCAGGCGCGTGCGCGGCTTGTGGTGGTGCACGTGGAAGTGGGTCATGTCGTAGATCAGGTAGCCGAGCAGGAAGCCGACGCCCACCAGCCAGCCGCCGGGCGTGCCGAGGACCGCCAGGAAGCCGGCACAGAAGAGGGTGGCGAGCGGGACGCTCACCGACGGGGGCATGACCAGGCGCAGTGGATCGTTCGGGTGGTCGTGGTGGACCCCGTGGATGATCCAGTGCAGCCGTGCTCCGATGCCGTCCTTGGGCTCGAAATGGAACACGATGCGGTGCATCCAGTACTCGGTGAGCGTCCAGAACAGGTAGCCGCCGAACAGCCAGGCTCCAACCTCGAGCGCCGGCACGCTCTCCTGGCCAAGCGCGAACAGCACCGCGATGGCGGGGATGAAGATGACCAGCGGCACCACGGGGTGCACGCGCGACAGGCGGTCCAGCCAGTCGCGGTCGAACATCCGCGGAGAGGCCTTCATCATCTCGGTGCGCCGTTCGCTCACGGTGGCCAACTTATCGCACGATCCGAGGGTCGCCGTGATGCTGACCGGGCCTGATGGGCCCGGTCAGCCGAGGGTCTCACTTGATGAAAAGCATCTCCGAGTACTTGGGCAGCGGCCAGAGGTCGTCGGCCACGATCTTCTCAAGGCGGTCGCCCACCAGTCGGACCTTCGCCATCGCGGTGAGCTGGTGGTCCCGCGCGTAGAGCGCGAGGTCCAGGCCCTCCCTGCCGTCGGGGTGGATGTTGGCCTTCTCGAGGTCGACGATGGCCGCCGAGAACTCCTCGACCAGCGAGCGGGCCTGGGTGGCCAGGCCCTCGACCCCGGCCGCCTCGACCAGCGCCAGGTGGCGCAGCGCGGCGGGCAGCAGCATCGTGCGGGCCATCGACGAGGTGGTCTCCGCCTCGATGTTCGCGCTGATCGCGTACTGCTCGGCCCAGACCTCGAAGCGCGACTCCAGCTCGCGCCGGCTTAGCACCTCGTACTTCTCCATCGCCGCAACGGTGGTGTCCGCCAGCACCTCGGGCAGCGCGTCGGGTGTGGTGTGCAGATTCTTCAACCCCCGTCGCTTGGCCTCGGCGTGCCACTCGTCCTCGTAGTTATCACCGCTGAACAGCACTTGCTTGTTCTCGGAGTAGGCCTTCTTGACCTCGGCGGCCACCGCCTCCGCGACATCTGCGCCGTTGCTGTCGAGGCCATCGCACATCTCGTCGATGGCCTCGGCCACGATCGTGTTCAGGACGGTGTTGGGGAACGCGAGCGACATGCTGGACCCCAGTGCGCGGAACTCGAACTTGTTGCCCGTGAACGCGAACGGCGAGGTGCGGTTGCGGTCGCCCCCGTGCATCGGGAGTGGCGGCAGCACCGAAGCCCCGAGGCCCAGGAACGAAGCGGGGGTGTGCGGGTCGCCCTCGCCCGACTCCATCGCCTCGAAGATCTTGTCCAGGTCCGCGCCGAGAAAGATCGAGACGATCGCCGGAGGCGCCTCGTTGGCCCCCAGGCGATGGTCCTGGCCGATGTTGGCCACCGAGGCCCTGAGCAGTCCCTGGTGCTTGTTCACGGCCTTGATCACGGCGGCGCAGAAGAACAGGAAGTTCAGGTTGTCCGCCGGGGTCTCGCCGGGCTCGAGCAGGTTGTGTCCGGTGTCGGTGCCCATCGACCAGTTGTTGTGCTTGCCCGACCCGTTGACGCCTGCAAAGGGCTTCTCGTGGAGCAGGCAGACAAGACCGTATCTGCGGGCCACGCGCTTCATCACCTGCATGGTCAGCTGCTGGTGGTCGGAGCCAACGTTCGAGTTCTCGAAGACCGGCGCCAGCTCGTACTGGCCGGGCGCGACCTCGTTGTGGCGGGTCTTCACCGGCACGCCTAGGCGTGCCAGCTCGAGCTCGGAGTCCATCATGAACGCGAGCACGCGCTCGGGAATGGAGCCGAAGTAGTGGTCGTCGAGCTCGTGGCCCTTGGCCGGCTGCGCGCCGAAGAGCGTGCGACCGGTCGTCACCAGGTCCGGGCGCTCGAAGTAGAACTGCTCGTCGATCAGGAAGTACTCCTGCTCGGGCCCGACGGTGGTGAACACGCGGTTGGCCTGGTCGTCGCCGAGGAGCCTGAGCGCGCGGATGGCCGAGTGCGACAGCGCCTCCATGGACCGAAGGAGCGGAATCTTGTAGTCGAGCGCCTCACCGGTCCACGACGCGAACGCGGTCGGAATGCAGAGCAGCGCACCATTGGGGTTCTCGAGGATGAACGCGGGGCTGGTGGGGTCCCAGGCCGTGTAGCCGCGGGCCTCGAAGGTGGCGCGCACGCCGCCCGTAGGAAACGAAGAGGCGTCGGGCTCGCCCTGGATGAGCTCGGTGCCCGAGAACTCGGCGAGCGTGGTCCCGTCGCTGTCGGGGTCGTAGAACGAGTCGTGCTTCTCAGCGGTCGAGCCGGTGAGAGGCTGGAACATATGCGTGTAGTGGGTGGCCCCGCGCTCCAGCGCCCACTCCTTCATCGCGAGCGCGACCGCGTCGGCCAGGGAGGCATCGAGCGCCTCGCCCTCATCGAGGGTGCGCTGCAGGCGCTTGAAGACGTCCTTTGGGAGACGCTGACGCTGAACGGCCAGCGAGAAGACATCGTCTCCGAAGGGGTAGTTCTTGGCCTGTGTCAGATCGACCGTCCCGAGTGAGCCACCGTTGGGGCTCCACTGGGCGGCCGCGACGTTCTGCTGGCGGAATCGTGCCATGTGTGCCGAGCCTTTACGTAGGGCGCGCCCGGATGACGGGCGCGCGGAGGACCTAGATCTGGAAGGGCTCCCAGCCTAGTGTCGAAACGCCCGCGGCGCCGTTGTACGCGTGTCCAAAAATCGCGCGCCGCCTTTCGCCCGGGGAGAGTGGCGCACCCCTTGTTGACCGGCGCCCATCGGGGTGCCGAGCCACAGAGGGCGCCGTCGACCGCGTCTCCGCAACCTGCGAGGGGGTTCGAAGGCGCTGAACGCGCGCCTACGGGAAGCGGGCTGCCCCCGGCCGATTCGGCCCAGGTCTGACCTAGCGGCCGCGGGATCGTGGATCCGCTGTCGGCCGCTTCGCGAGCGAGTAGCAACCGGGGACAGCGTGTAGGCTCGCGCGCCTTTCCGTGGGAGGTCTGAGAGAGGAGCGAAGCAAACTGTGAAGCTCGTGATCGCCATCGTCCGCCCCGAGAAGGCGAATGACGTGCTGGAAGCTCTTTACCGCGCCGAGGTGCGCGGGGTCTCGATGAGCCGGGTCCAGGGACACGGCGGGGAGCTCGAACGGGTCGAGACCTATCGCGGCACCACCGTGAAGATGGGGCTCTCCGAGAAGGTCCGCCTCGAGATCGCCGTCTCCGAGCCGTTCGTCGAGCCGACGATCGAAGCCCTCTGCGAGAGCGCGCGGACCGGCGAGGTGGGTGACGGGAAGATCTTCGTCGTCGCGCTCGAGCGGGCGATCCGCATCCGGACGGGCGAGACCGACCACGGTGCCGTCACGCCCGTGGGCAAGTGACCGAGATACCGGCTCTCGCGGCCGGGGTGGACACCGGTGACACGGCATGGATGCTCGTGGCCACGGCGCTCGTCCTGATGATGACCCCGGCGCTCGGGCTCTTCTACGCGGGCCTCGTGCGTGGGAAGAACACGCTGAACACCTTCATGATGTGCATCGCGGCGCTCGCGGTCGCCACCGTTATGTGGGCGCTGGTCGGCTACTCGTTCGCGTTCGACGAGGGCAACGGGATCATCGGCGGCTTCGATCACGTGTTCCTCAAAGGCGTGACCTTCGCGCCCCGCGAGGAGTCGACGATCCCGCACCTGCTGTTCATGGCCTTCCAGGCGACCTTTTGCATCGTCACGGTCGCGCTCGTCTCGGGTGCCGTGGTGGAGCGCATGCGCTTCGGGCCGTTCATGATCTTCGCGGCGCTGTGGTCCGTGCTCGTCTACGCCGTGCTCGCGCACTGGTCCTTTGGCGGCGGCTGGCTGCAGGAGAAGGGAACGCTCGACTTCGCCGGCGGCATTCCTGTCGAGATGGGGTCGGGCTTCTCTGCGCTGGCTGCCGCGCTGGTCGTCGGGGCGCGCAAGGACTACGGGCGCCAGGCGCTCCTGCCCCACAACGCGGTCTACGTGCTCCTCGGCGCAGGCCTGCTCTGGTTCGGGTGGTTCGGCTTCAACGGCGGCAGCGGCTTCTCGACCGGCAACCCCAGCGTGCTGGCCTTCACCAACACGCTGCTCACGCCCGCGTGCACCCTGGTGGTCTGGTTCGCCCTGGATCTCCTGCGGGGCCGGCGTGTGACCGCGGTCGGAGCGGCCACCGCGATCATCGTGGGCTGCGTCGGGATCACCCCGGCGGGCGGCTTCATCAGCCCGGGCTGGGCGATGGTGCTGGGCGCGGTCGCTGCCGTGCCGAGCTACGCGATCATCGTCCTGCGCCCGCGCACGCGCGTGGATGAGACGCTCGATGTGCTTGCGGCCCACGGCGTTGCAGGGCTGACCGGCATCCTCTTCATCGGCTTCTTCGCCCAGATGAAGTGGAACGACGTGTCCGACGGCCTCTTCTACGGCGACGCCGGGCAGCTCGGCCTGCAGGCACTGGCGGCGCTCGCCACACCCGTGTACGCGTTCGTGGTGACCTTCGTGCTCCTGAAGGTGATCGGGCTCTTGACGCCGCTGCGAGCAGACGAGCACGACGAGGCGGTGGGCATGGACGTGACCCAGCACGGCGAGGAGGCCTACGCGACGGGTGAGGGGGCGATCCTGATCACGCCGGAGTCGGGTGCGGAGGCCGAGCCGCCGGTGGCCGATCCGGTCTAATGAGGCTGATCGTCCCGGCTCTTTCGGTCCCTCGCTGACGGCGAGCCCTCAGAGGGCCGTGCATTCTCAGCGAGTCGTACAGCCGGCCGGATCTGTTGCGCAGCTTGACGGGTCCAGTCGCTTGTCCTTTTTCAAAGAACGGCGGCGCCGAGCGCGACCCTCGCGCTTCTTCGATCGTGTCCCTCGTTGGCGCCCTGCCGGCCGTCGCGCCTTCGCCCTTCGTGCTTGTGCCCGCTGCTCGCGGGCGGCGCGCTCACGCTCCAGGCGGTCGTTCTTCGCGGCTGCCGCCTTCGCTGCGGCCTGGTCCTTTGCCTCCTCATCCCCGTCCGTCGAGCATCCGCCGAGCAGGGCCACGAAGACGAGAAGCAGGAGCGCTCCCCGCTTGCGCATCCTTTCGACCATGGTGCGTCTAATCGGTCCAGTCCAATTTATGGACCTCGAAGTCGGTGATCTTTGGTTCGGGGAGGTTGGCTTGCTGCAACGCCTCGCCTAGCCCCGACTGCATGTAGCGCTCGATCGCGTCGGTCGAGTCCCACACTTCGATCACCCGTATGCCGTCGTCGGTCTGTCCGGCGATATGGGCGTGGACGCCCTCCGGCTTCTCCGAGCCGAGCTGCTCATTCACTTGGTCGTACTGGTCGAGCGTTGCGCCCGGGACGTCATAGATACGGCAGATCATTCG
>JACCZR010000236.1 GCA_013695855.1 Thermoleophilaceae bacterium | reverse complement strand
GGACAGGAGCGCGCATTACGGTGGAGCTTCATTCGGTGTCCTCCTTGGGCCTGGGTGGCTTTGACACCCCCAGCCTCCAAGGAGGCCCGGATGAACGGGAACAATGTGGTGAGGAACTACAACTAGGTGAGCATCGCGGCCTCGCCCAGCGCCCCAAGGATCAGGTGGGCGAGCGGCTTGACGGGCTGCTCTCGCATCGCCAATGCGGTGGACCCGGCCGCGGTTCGGGTCGAGGTCGAGGCGCCGGTGCTGGCGCTGCTGGAGGGTCTGAGGTAGGGCTCGCCGGGTTATGCCCCACTGCGGTGCATTTCGCGGCGAACCCCCACCGGCGCCCGCTCAGGGAACGATGACGATCTTGCCGATCTTGCCGCCCTCGGCAAAGCTGTCGTAGGCCCGCTCGGCGTCGTCGAGCGAGAACGTCTCGGCCACCGGCACCTCCAGGGCGCCGGACTCCACCAGCGGAAGCACGTGGCGCTCCACGCGCCGCATGGCCAGCGCCTTCTCCTCCAGTGGGCGCGCGCGGAGGGTCGAGCCCATGATCCGCCCGCGGGTCCCCAGCAGCTTCGCGAGGTTGAGCTCGGCCTTGGCGCCCGCCCCGATGCCTATGACGACGATGCGGCCCTCGGTGGCGAGCGCCCCCAGGTTGTCGGCGAGGTTGGGCGCTCCCACGAGCTCCAGGATCACGTCGAAGGGCCCGTGCTCGCCGAAGCCCTCGGGCCCGATCGCGGAGGCCCCGAGCCGCTCGACCTCCGGCCTTGCCTCCTCGCGGCGCACCGTGGCGGTGACCCGGGCGCCGGCCGCACGCGCCAGTTGCACCGCTGCGGTGCCCACCCCCCCGGCCCCGCCGTGGACCAGCAGCCGCTCGCCTGCTCGCAGCCCGGCCTGCGTGAACAGCGCGTCGTGCGCGGTGGTGAAGACCTCCGTGAACCCTCCGGCGGCGGGCCAGTCGAGGGGCTCGGGCACGGGCATGACGCCCCGCTCGTGCACCGTGCACAGCTCGGCCTGGCCGCCACCGCCCACGATGGCCGCCACCCGGTCGCCCTCCGCGAAGCGCTCCGCGCCCGGCCCGCGGCCCACCACCTCCCCGGCGAGCTCGAGCCCGGGTATGTCCTGAGGCGAGCCGGGGGGAGCCGGGTAGCGCCCGCGGCGCTGGAGCATGTCCGCGCCGTTGACGCCGGCGCCGCGCACCCGCACGAGCACCTCGCCGCTTCCGGGCTCGGGATCCGGGCGCTCGGCCACGGTCAGCTCGCTGTCCTCGATGACCACCGCCTTCATCGGCTCGGGACCCTATCCCTCCGCCCCCGGGCGTAGCGTTGTCATGGTCCCCGTAGGGCGATCGGTGATCCGCCAGGGGAGACGGCTCGAAAGTGAGGTTGTTCTGCCGTGAGACCCACCGTTTCCCTTCCCCACCCCCCTCTGTGGCGCGAGTCGCGAATGGGGCTCGAAGCCGCCTCGCTCTTACGCAGCGGGGTGTGGCGAGGCGAGGGCGTGACCGACGGCCGCGGGCAGCCCGTGCTGCTGATCCCGGGCTTCCTGGCCGGAGACGGCTCGCTCTCCATGCTCACCCACTGGCTGCGGCGGACCGGCTACCACACCCGCAAGGCCGGGATCCGAGTGAATGTGGACTGCTCGGGCCGTTCGCTCGAGCGGCTGGAGACCTGCCTGGAAGGGCTGGTGGAGCGGCAGGGCCGGCCCGCGGTGATCATCGGCCAGAGCCGCGGCGGCAGCTTCGCCAAGGTGCTCGCTCAGACCCGCCCCGACCTCGTCTCGGGGATCGTGAGCCTGGGCACGCCGCAGCTCGACCCGCTGGCGGTCCATCCACTGGTGCGCCTGCAGATTCAGGCCGTCGCGCTGGGGGGCAGCCTGCGCATCCCCCACCTGTTCAGCCGGGCTTGCATCGACGGCGCGTGCTGCGAGCACTTCTGGGATCGCTTCGCGGCGCCGCTCGACCCTTCGATCGGCTTTCTGTCGATCTACTCGAAGACCGACGGCATCGTGGACTGGCGGGCCTGCCTGGACCCAAGCGCCGAGCACCTGGGGATCAGCTCGAGCCACTGCGGCATGGGGATGAACCCTGCCGCCTACCGCGGGATCGCGGATGCGCTTGGCCGCTTTGCGTCCGGCAGGCGCAAGAGGGCCGTCGCCCGCAAGCCCACGCGCCTGAGCGCCGTCGCCTGAGGTGAGGTGAGGTGACCCGCGAGCGGCGGTGCTCGGCCGGCCAGCGCCCGACCTGCGCTCCGGCGCTAGGGCCCGCCCAGGCTCTCGCCGAAGGTGATCCGGTTCCCCTCGGGGTCCGTGATCGCCGCCTTGCGCACCACGCCCGGGACCTCGTCGATCGGCTCCGTCTCGAGGCCCCGCTCCGCGAGCACGGCCACCCGCGCGTCGAGGCCTCGACGAGGACCGTAATCAAGCCGTTGCCGGCGCGGCCCGCGTCGCCGACCACGTAGATCCAACCAGTGCCCCCCAGGTGCCACACGGCCTCGTTGTCGTTGGGGAGGAAATCGGGGGGCCGGCCCGCCAGGCGCTCGTACCAGTGCCGGGCCTGCCCGAGATCGGCCACCGCAATGCCGGCGAAGAGCTCGGGGTCAGCCATACGGACGGGCCTCTGCCGAGAGCCCGCTCACGATGGGTACCGGTCGTGCTTGTGCCACCAGGAGTAGGGCGGGTCCTGCGGGTAGCCGTCAGGTGAGTCCTCCCACTCCTCCTGCCGTCCCAGCGCGGTGATGTCGAGAAAGCTCCAGACGCTGCCCAGGGCCTCGTCCCCGCGCTCGTTGACGAAGTAGGTGCGAAAGACCCGGTGCCGGCCACTATCCCCGGAGCCAGCGGCGAGCACGTGCTGGAGGCAGGTCGGCGCGCTGACTCCGCGGGCTTTGCCTCGGTGGGCATCATCGACCGCCTGGTCTACGACAACTTCGAGCCGCTGACCACGCTCGCGGCCGTTGCAGCCGTGACCGAGCGCGTCCGGCTGACCACCGCCATCCTCATCGCTCCCAACCGGGGCAACGCCGCGCTGCTGGCCAAGCAGGCCGCCTCGGTGGACGCCATCTCCGGCGGCCGGCTCGTGCTGGGCGTCGCGATCGGGGCTCGCGACGACGACTACGAGGCAGCCGGCGTTCCCACCAAGGGCCGCGGCCGGCGCCTCGAGCAGTACATGGAGGAGCTGCAGAGTCACTGGTCCGAAGGCGACATCGGCCCAAAGCCCGCCCGGGCCGGCGGGCCGCCCTTGTGGGTCGGCGGAAGGTCGTCCTTTAGCCAGGGCACGTCCGTCCGCCGGGCCGGGGACTATCCCTCGGCATGGGCTTCGTCTCCCTCCCGGTCCGGCTGGCGCGCACGCTGCACAGTCGCTGGCTCCGGCTCGGCGCCATCGACCGCGAGCGGTTGGCACCTCTGGCCCGCGACGCGCGTGACCGCGCTCTCGACCTCCGGGGAGCCAACGACCGCGACCAGGCCGAGCGCGAGCTCAAGGCGGCGAACGAGAGCCTGGCGGCGGCGATCGTGGCCTCGGCGGAGGCCGACCCCGAGGTCGACGAGGCCGAGGTCCAGGGCCTGCGGGCCGACCTGCGACGCGAGCTCGACCGTCTCGCCGGGGCGGACGTGACGGTGTCCAGGACGACTTCCAGGCAGCCCGCGAAGTAGCTCGTGCGCCCAGTGCTCGCCCGACCAGCGCTCGACCTGCGCTCCGGCGAAGGTGATCGTGCGCCGGTGCTCGGCCTGCGCTCCGGCGCAATAGGCTTCCGAATTGTGAAAAACGTTGCCTGAGGCAGCGACCCTCGAGTTCCGCGGCGCCATAAAGCGCTACCCGGGACACGAGGAGCCCGCGGTCAACGAGCTGTCGCTCACGGTGCCGGCGGGGGAGATCTGCGTGCTCGTGGGCCCGTCGGGCTGCGGCAAGACCACCGCCATGCGGATGGTCAACCGGATGATCGACATCACCGGCGGCGACATCCTGCTCGACGACCGCAGCGTGACCGACCGCGAGCCCGCCGAGCTGCGCCGGGAGATCGGCTACGCCATCCAGCAGATCGGACTCTTCCCACACCTGACGGTGGGCGACAACATCGCCACCGTGCCGCGTCTGCTGGGCTGGGACAAGCCGCGCATCGCCGAGCGGGTGGACGAGCTGCTCGAACTGGTCTCCCTCGACCCCGGCGACACGCGCGACCGCTACCCCGCCCAGCTCTCCGGCGGACAGCGACAGCGAATCGGCGTGGCCCGCGCCCTTGCTGTGGACCCCCCGCTGATGCTGATGGACGAGCCGTTCGGCGCGATCGACCCGATCAACCGCGAGAGCCTGCAGAACGAGTTCCTGCGCCTGCAGCAGCGGCTGCGCAAGACGATCGTCTTCGTGACCCACGACATCGACGAGGCGATCAAGATGGGCGACCGCATCGCGATCCTCAAAGAGGGCGGCCACCTGGCGCAGTACGCCTCGCCGGCGGAACTGCTCATGTATCCCGCGGACAAGTTCGTCGAGGACTTCGTGGGGGCCGACCGCGCGCTCAAGCGCCTGGCCCTGCAGCGCGTGCGCGACATCGATCTCTGGAAGGCGGCCACGGTGCGGGTGGGCGAGCCGGTCCCAGGGGCGCGGGCCAAGCTCGACGACGCCGACATCGACTACCTGCTGGTGGTGGACGACGACGGGCGGCCGCGCGGCTGGCTGAGCGACCGCGGCCTGAGCGGCGAGCGCGTGACCGAGGAGTTCCGGTCCAAGGCCCAGCCCGTCGTCGAGATGGATGACGTGCTCCGCGACGCCCTCTCGGACCTGCTCGAGTCCGAGACCCGCTACGGCGCGGTGGTCGACGACGGCGGCCGGGTACAGGGGATCCTCTCCCTCGAGGTGATCAGCCACGTGCTCCAGGCCCCTCCGGAAGAGGTCCCGCACGGCGCCGACGCCTTCGTCCCCGAGGACTAACGCCGCGGACTCTTGACCCTCGCCCAGGTCCAGATCCAGCAGCGCGAGGGTGGCACCTGCGAGGCCAACAACGGCTTCTGCCCCGACTGGATCGCCGACAACCTCGACCGCTACGTCGACCCCTTCCTCCAGCACGTCTTCCTCACCGTGACCTCGGTGGCCATCGGGTTCGTGATCGCCTTCGCGCTGGCGCTGCTGGCCCACCGCAAGCGCTGGCTGCTTCCTCCGCTCTCGGCCTCCTCGCAGATCCTGTACGGGATCCCAAGCGTCGCCCTCTTCCTCCTGCTGCTTCCGATCACCGGCCGGGGTAGCGTCACGGGGCTGATCGCACTCGTGTCCTACACGCTGATCTTCGTGTTCGTGAACGTGACAACGGGATTGGACGGCGTGCCCAAGGACAGCGTCGACGCGGCTCGCGGCATGGGGCTCACCGAGCGCCAGTTGCTGTGGCGGGTCGAGGTGCCGCTGGCGCTCCCCGAGATCTTCGCCGGACTGCGCATCGCGACCACGACCACGGTGGGCCTGGCGGCCTTGGCGTTCTTTGCCGGAGCGGGCGGGCTGGGCGAGGAGATCACTCGGGACAAGGGCTTTCAATCCAACATCGCCGTGGCCGGCGGCCTGGCGGTGCTGCTCGCGCTGGTGCTCGACCTCCTGATCCTCGTCGTACAGCGGCTGATGACCCCGTGGCGAAGGGCGGCGATGTGAGCATCCCGCTGGCCAGCGTCTTCAGCGAGTTCGGCGGAGCGATCGAGTTCCTGTTCAAGGCGCAGCCGTCCGACCTCGACCCCAACACCAAGGTAGGCGGGGTCTCTGAGATGCTCGGCCTCCTGCTCAACCACGTCGCGCTCTCCGGCGCCGCTGTGGCGATCGGCACGGCGATCGCGATCCCGCTCGGGCTCTACCTGGGCCACCACGGCAAGGGCGAGTTCGCCGCGATCAACGCCTCGAACGTGGGCCGCGCGATCCCCACGCTCGTGCTCCTGACCGTGTTCATCGCATACATCGGGGTGGGCTTCGTCCCGATCATGCTCGCCCTTGCGCTGCTGGCGCTGCCCCCGGTGCTCACCAACACCTGGGTGGCCGCCAGGCAGGTCGAGCGCGAGACCGTGGACGCGGCGCGGGGCATGGGCATGACCGACTCGCAGATCATCCAGCGCGTCGAGCTGCCGCTCTCGCTGCCCACGATCTTCGCCGGCATCCGCGTGGCCGCGGTGAACGTGGTGGCCACCGCCACCATCGCGCCGCTGGGCAGCGTCGACTCGCTGGGCACGCCGATCATCTCCGGAAACGTCTACGGCGCCGATGGCCGGCTGGGGGCGGCCATTGCGGTGAGCGTCCTCACGCTCGCCGTGTCAGGGGCCCTGGCCGCCCTGCAGAGGGCGATCACACCGAAGGGTTTGAAGATGGGGGCAGAGAAGCCGCGCAGGCGGTTCTCGCCCAACCTAAGAAGGAGGGAGACCGCGACACCATGAAGGCACTGAAGACACCATTGGCAATACTGGCCGCGCTGCTGTTGGCGCTCGGCTTGGCCGCCTGCGGCAAGGATGAGAAGAAGGAGAAGGGCGGCGGGGGCGCAGGCAGCCAGCAAAGCTCGTCCGGGCCGCCGATCGAGAAGGTCCCCGGCGCCGAGTCCAAGCCCACGATCACGATCGGCTCGAAGAACTTCACCGAGCAGTACATCCTGGGCAACATCTACGCCAACGCCCTCAAGGCGGCCGGCTTCAAGGTCAAGACGTCGCTCGACCTCGGCTCCGAGGTTGTGGCCTACAAGGCGCTCAAGCAGGGCGAGATCAGCGCCTATCCCGAGTACACGGGCACCGCGCTCACCGCGTTCTTCAAGGTCCCCGTGCTGAAGGTGCCCAAGGAGCCGGCGCCCGCGTTCGAGCAGGTCAAGACCAGGCTGGCCAAGCAGCAGATCACGGCGCTGCCCACCACGCCGTTCGAGAACACCTTCCGCCTTGCGCTGAGCAAGCAGAAGGCCCAGGAGATCGGGAACCCCAAGACGACCTCCGAGCTCAAGGGGAAGACGGCCGACCTGAAGATCTCGGGCTTCCCTGAGTGCAAGAAGCGCGTCGACTGCCTGCTCGGCGTCGAGAAGACCTATGGGCTGAAGTTCGGGGGCTTCGTAGCCTCCGAGGAGAAGTACGACGTGATCGAGAACGGCTCCGCCGACGTGATCTTCGGCTTCACCACCGACGGTGAGCTGACCACCGGCAAGTACGTCACGGTGGACGACGACAAGAAGCTGTTCCCGCCCTACAACGTGTCGCTGCTCATGCGCAACGAGACGTTCAAGGAGATCGGGCCGGAAGGCCAGAAGGTCATCGAGAACGTGCAGAAGCCGCTCACGGAGAAGATCATGGGCGAGCTGAACTCACGCGTCGACCTAGACAAGCAGGAGCCGGAGAAGGTCGCGGCCGACTACCTGCGCGAGGCCGGCTTCACCAAGTGAGACCATCGAGCGGCGGTGCTCGGCCGGCCAACGCCCGGCCTGCGCTCCGGCGCTAGGCCAAGGGGCGAGGGTCCGCCGTGCGCTGGGCCCTCGCCCTCCTCGCCGTGTTGATCGCCCTCGGCGTCGGCTTCGCGGCCGGCGTCGTGGTGACCGCCGAGGACGACGCCCGCGACGCCCGCGGCCGGGTGCTGAAGGCCGGCCCGGTCGACGTGCTCGACCTTCGAGTGGGCGACTGCGTGAACGGCTTGGAGGCCGGCGGGGAGTCGGTGGCGGTGCAGGCCGTTCCCTGCCGTTCTCGCCATGAGGGCGAGGTTCAGGCGAGGGTGCAGCTCCCCGACGGCCCGTGGCCGGGCCGCAAGCGGGCGATTGCCCTAGCTGAGCGGCGCTGCTCGGAGAACTTCTTCTTCGCACCCTCCGAGCGCTCGTGGCGTCAGGATGACCGAGTCGTGACCTGCATCGCCCGACTCAGCGCAGGAGCCCAGCCCGATCGTTGATCGGGCGAGCACCGCACGCTCACAATCGTGGAGTCCGTTTGGGACTACCCCCGGCCCCCGCGGGTCGAGCTTTCGAACCGCCGTGCGCGGGTGGAGTTGGCCGGCGTGACGGTCGCCGACTCGACTCGCGCCCGGCGGGTGCTCGAGACCAGCCAGGCACCGGGGATCTACTTCCCGCCCGAAGACGTGTCGCACCTCGAGCAGGTCGGCCGCCGCAGCCTGTGCGAGTGGAAGGGGCAGGCCGTCTACTTCGACGTGGTGGTGGGCGAGCGCCGGGCCGAGGCGGCGGGGTGGGCCTACCCCGATCCCGTCGAGCACTACGCCGAGCTGCGCGATCACGTGGCCTTCTATCCGCAGTTTGTGGACGCGTGCTGGCTCGGCGACGAACGGGTCGCCCCCAACGGAGGTGACTTCTACGGCGGGTGGATAACCGGCGACGTACAGGGGCCGTTCAAGGGAGCGCCAGGGACCCGAGGCTGGTGACCGACGCCGACGCCCTGCTGGCCGCCTCGCGACGGCCATTGGTGATCGGCGTGGGCGGCGGTGGGGACGTGGTGGGCGCGCTGGCCACCGCGGAGTCCTGCCGGCTGCTGCACGGCGCCTCGCCCGTGGTGGGCGGAGTGACGTGGGAGCGCCGGCCGATCGACCCACGGCCGGGGCCGCGAACCGTCTCTGAGATCGAAGGCGGCCGCTCGCTGGCGGGAACCGTCGTGGCGGCCGGGGCCGATACCCGGGTCCGCGGAGACGGCACCCGCTTCGCCGAGTCCCACATGGCCCGCTTCCTGGGCGAAGAGGTGGTGCTGGTGGACCCAAACCCCGGCCCGGCGGAGGTGGCAGCCGGGCTCGCGAGGACGATGGAACGCCTCCGGGCCGACCTGCTGGTGGCCGTGGACGTGGGTGGCGACGCGCTGGCCCACGGCCACGAGCCCGGCCTGGCCAGCCCGCTCTGCGACGCGCTCATGCTGGCGGCGATCGGGCGCGCGGGCGCCGAGGGTGACGTGCCCGTGCTCGGGGGCGTCTTCGGCATGGGCTGCGACGGTGAGCTGACGCCGGCGGAGGTGCTGGAGCGACTCGGGGAGATCGCGGCTGCCGGCGGCGCGGCGGGCATCCAGGGATTGACCGAGCCGGTGGCCTCACGGCTCGAGGCGGCGGTGGCAGAGGTGCCCACCGAGGCGAGCGCCCAGGCTGTCCGCGCCTTCCGCGGCGAGCGGGGGACGACGAGGATCCGCGGTGGGCGGCGAAGGGTGGAGCTCTCGCTGATGGCCGCCGCCACCGTGTACTTCGACCTGCCGGTGGCGCTCGGGTCCGCTGCTCGCCTGGCCGCCGCGGTTTCGAGCGCCCGCGACCTCGAGGACGCCAACGACCGCCTCAACTCGCTCGGGGTGCGGACCGAGCTGGACGCCGAGCGCGAGCCGCCGCCGGTGTGACGCAGGGCACACAGGCTTCCCCGTGCTTCGATAATGCTCGAAGCATGGACGTTCGCATCCGCCCCATCCGCCCCGAGGACAAGGCGCTGCTCTCGTGGGGCCTCGCCAACCTCTCGGAGGCCAGCGTCCAACGGCGCTTCCTCTCGCCCAAGCCGTGCTTCACCGTGGGCGAGCTGCGCTACCTGACCGAGGTCGACGGCCACGACCACGTGGCCCTCATCGCCGAGGACGAGAGCGGCAGCCTCCTCGCAGTAGGTCGGTTCGTGCGCCTGGCCGAGGACGCGGCGGCCGCCGAGCTGGCCATCGCGGTCGCAGACCCCTTCCAGGGCCGGGGCGTGGGCACCCTGCTGGGGCAGCGCCTGGCCGACGAGGCGGCCCGCCAGGGCGTGCATCGCTTCACCGCCACGATGCTGAGCGAGAACCGCGCAGCTCACGCCCTGATGGCCAAGCTGGCGGGGCGCTTGGAAAGGCGCCTGAGCGGCCGCGGCACCTCGGAGGTCTCGGCGAACCTGGCGGCGTAGGGGCTCGCGCCGAAAGCCGCGGGCCGGACTCCCTGAGACTCGCCTAAGGTCCGCGCACGCGACCGCGATCGGGGGAGGAGCCATGGGCGCGATGAAGTGGTGGGGCTGGGGCGAGGAGGGCGTCGCCTTCACCCACGAGGACAAGCCCGAGCTGGCGCCGTTCATCGAGCGTGTGCTCGGCCTCGACGTGCGCCGTCCCGGCACGCCCGCCCTCGCGTTCGAACGGCTCGACGTGCCCGAGCCCAACCTGCCCGAGCACTTGCGCTCCGCCCTCGAAGAGGCCGTGGGCGCCGACCAGCTCTCCACCGACCCTCACGACCGCATCGTCCACGGCCGCGGCAAGAGCCTGCGCGACCTGGTCCGCCAGCGCCGCGGCGACCTTGGCCGACTGCCCGACGCAGTGGTGCGCCCGGCCGACGAGGGTGAGGCGGCGGCGCTGCTGCGCGCCGCGATCGACGCCGGCGCGGTGGTGATCCCGTTCGGGGGCGGCACGAGCATCGCCGGCAGCCTGGAGGCCGGGCCCGACGAGGCGCGGCCGGTGATCTCCGTCGACATGGCCCGCCTGAACCGGGTGCTGGAGGTTGACGCGACGTCACAACTCGCGCGCGTGCAGGCGGGCGCCTTCGGCCCCGACCTCGAGCGCCAGCTCAATGCCCAGGGCTGGACCTGCGGCCACTTCCCCGACAGCTTCACTCACTCGACGCTGGGCGGCTGGATCGCCACCCGCTCCTCGGGCATGCAGTCCGACCGCTACGGCGACGTCGCCGAGCTCACGCGAGGGCTGCGTGTGGTCACCCCGTCGGGCATCTTGGCGGTGAGAGCGGTGCCGAGCACCTCCACCGGCCCGAGCGTGCGCGAGATGGTGCTGGGCAGCGAGGGCCGTCTCGGGATCATCACCGAGGCGACGATCCACGTCCGCCGCGTGCCCCCCGAGCGCACGATCCTCGGCTACCTGTTCCCGACCTGGGGCGCCGGCCTGGCCGCCATGCGAGACATCGCCGCCAGCGAGGCCTCGCCGTCGGTCACGCGCGTGTCCGACGCCCGCGAGACAGCGCTCTCCTTTGCCACCAGGAAGACCCCGACGCTGGTCGACAGGCTCAAGTCGAAGGCACTGCAGACCTTCCTCAAGCACCGCGGCGTCGACCCCACAGCCATGTGCCTCTCGTTCATCGGGTACGAGGGCAGCGCCGACTACGTGGCCGCCCAGCGCAAGCTCACGGAGCGGATCGTCAAGCGCCACGGCGGGCTGGGCATCGGCCGAAGCCCGGGCGAGTTGTATGACCAGAAGAAGTTCGACACCCCCTACATCCGCGACTTCCTGCTGGACCGCGGCGCCCCCGCCGACGTCTCGGAGACCTCGGCGCCGTGGGGCCGGCTGCAGGCGGTGTACGACGACGTGACGGCGGCCTTCAGCGACGCGCTCGACCGGTTGGGCATGCGCGGCTATTTGATGTGCCACCTGTCGCACTCCTACCATGCGGGCGCGTGCCTCTACTTCACCTTCGCGCTCAACCCCTCGGGCGACCGCGACGCCCTGGAGGAGTACGGCGTGGTGAAGTCGGCGATCCAGCAGGCGTTCGTGGACTCCGGCGCCACGCTGTCCCACCACCACGCGGTGGGGACCGAGCACGCCCAATGGCTCGAGGAGGACATCTCCAAGCCCGGTGTGGCGATGCTGCGGGCGCTGTTCGAGGGCACCGACCC
This sequence comes from Thermoleophilaceae bacterium, assembly GCA_013695855.1. GTDB lineage: Bacteria > Actinomycetota > Thermoleophilia > Solirubrobacterales > Thermoleophilaceae > JACCZR01. The sequence continues at coordinate 8,291 of JACCZR010000236.1, read as the reverse complement.
GGGTGCGAACCTCAACCCGGGGAAGATAGTCGCGAGCTGCCTCGATCCGGGGGTCGGGGAAACCCTCGCGGGTGGCGAGAGTAGAGACTCCAATGGCCGAGCCGGCGGACCTCGACATACCGTGGACGCGCACCAGGGCAGCCAGCCGCCTGCGTGAGCTGCTCGTCTGCGGCCTGCTCGGTCCGCTGATGGACCTGTACACCCGTCGCCGCGTGGCCGGGCGCGAGCACCTGGAGGGCCACGCCGGCCCGGTGGTGTTCGTGGCCAACCACAACAGCCACATGGATACCCCGGTGATGCTGCGCGCGCTGCCGGGCCGGTGGCGGCGGCGGACCGCGGTGGCCGCAGCCGCCGACTACTTCTACGCCAAGCGCCGCAACGCGCTGTCGGCGTCCCTGGTGTTCGGCACGGTGCCGCTCGATCGCAACAGCGGGGCGGGCGTGGGGCCGGGGCAGACTGGTCACCTCGACCGTCTGTTCGCCGACGGCGGCAGCCTGCTCATCTTCGCCGAAGGCACGCGCTCGCGCGACGGCAAGGTCGCGCGGTTGCGCTCGGGGGCCGCGCTGGTCGCAGCCGAGCACGGCCTGCCGATCGTGCCGATCTACGTATCGGGCACGGGCGAGGCGATGCCCCGCGGGCGCCACTGGATGGTCTTCAAGAACGGCCGGCCTGGCCCGCGCCACGCGATCGAGATCCGCTTCGGGGAGCCGATACGACCACGCGCAGGGGAGCCTCCCAGCGAGGTGATGGAGCGGGTACGGCTGTTCCTCGCGGAGTCGGGCGCCACGACCGAGCCGGGGTCGGACGCGGCGGACGCGCCCAGCCACCAGCACGCGTAGCCATGGCACGCGTCTTCGTGACGGGGGCCAGCGGCTTCATCGGCGGCGCGCTCGCAACCCGTCTGATCGAACGCGGCGACGAGGTCGTCGGACTGGCCCGCTCGGACGCGTCGGCGCAGAAGGTCGCCGCCCGCGGCGCCGCCGTGGTGCACGGCGATGTGCTCGACGAGGAATCGCTGACCGCCGGCATGGCCGGGTGCGACCTCGCCTACCACGTGGCGGGCATGAACTCCCACTGCCCGCCAGACCCCGACCTGCTGCTGCGGGTGAACGTGGACGGGGCCGCGGCGGCCGTTCGCGCGGCGGGGCGCGCTGGAGTCGGGCGATTGGTTTACACCTCGTCCGCCGCGTCGCTCGGGGAGGCGGAGGGCACGGTCGCCACCGAGGGCTGTGCCCACCGCGGCTCCTACCTGTCGGCATACGACCGCTCGAAGCACGAGGGCGAGCAGGCGGTGTTCGCGGCGGCCCGCGAGACCGGGGTCGAGGCGGTGGCGGTGAACCCGTCGTCGGTGCAGGGGCCTCCGCGTACGGGTGGCAACGGCGGGATCATCATCGCCTACCTGAACGGCAAGCTGCCCGCGTTCGTCGACACGCAGGTGAGCGTGGTCGACATCCAGGACTGCGTGGAGGGACACCTGCTGGCCGCCGACCGGGGCCACAGCGGCGAGCGCTACGTGCTCAACGGCGCGACGATCCATTCGCTCGAGGCGCTGGAGATCGTGTCCGAGCTTTCCGGCGTCCACTACCGGGTGCGGATGATCCCGCCGCCGGTCGCGCGCGCCGCCGTGGCCATCGTGGAGGCCGCCTACCGCGTGCGCGGCAAGACGCCGTCGGTATGTCGCGCCCGGGTGCGCACGATCCTTCACGGCCACCGTTATGACGGCTCGCGCGCCGCCCGCGAGCTCGGCCTCGAGTACACGCCTGTGGCCGACACCTTCGCCCGCACGATCGAATGGGCGGTGGCGGAGGGCCTTGTCACGCGTCCGCTGCCGGGCGCTCAGCCGGCAGGGGGTAGCGACGCGGGAACCCCGCGCCTTCCGGCCGAAGGCTGAAGGCGACAGACGCCCACGGCGGCCAGCGAGTAACCTGCCCGTCCTCTCGGATTCGCATGAAGCTCTCGGTACCAAAGGAAGTCGCGGAGGGCGAACGCAGGGTCGCCCTTGTTCCCGAAGTGGCCAAGCGCCTGTCCCCCACCGGCATCGAGCTGGCGGTGGAGTCGGGCGCCGGCGAGGCGGCACACCACCCTGACAGCTCCTACGAGGAGGCTGGCGTAAGCGTGTCCGCCGACGCCGGCTTCTCCGGCGACGTGGTGGCCAAGGTGGCCCCGCCGAGCGCCGAGGAGATCGGCCGCATGAGCAAGGGCGGCGTGCTCATCGGCTTCCTCCAGCCCCTCACCGCATCCGACACCGTCCGAGCCCTGGCCGACGCCGGCGTGACCTCCTTCGCCATGGAGGCCATCCCGCGCATCGCGCGAGCGCAGTCCATGGACGCCCTCTCCTCCCAGGCCACCGTCGCCGGCTACCGCGCGGGGCTCATCGCCGCCGAGGAGCTCCCCCGCTTCCTGCCCATGCTCACCACCGCTGCGGGCACTGTGCGACCGGCGCAAGTCCTGGTGCTGGGCGCCGGCGTGGCCGGGCTTCAGGCCATCGCCACCGCGCGGCGTCTCGGTGCCTCGGTCAACGCCTTCGACGTGCGCAGCGCCGTCAAGGAGCAGATCGAGTCGCTGGGCGCGCGCTTCCTCGAGCTCGACCTGGGCCTGGAGGACGGAGAAGACTCAGGCGGCTACGCGCGCGAGCTCACCGACGAAGAGCAGCAGAAGCAGCGCGAGCTGCTCGCCGACGCCATCGGCGGCATGGACGCTGTGATCTCCACGGCCGCGATCCCGGGCCGGCCCGCCCCGCTGCTGATCATCGAGGACGCGATCAAGCAGATGAAGCCGGGCTCGGTGGTGGTCGACATCGCCGCCGAGACGGGCGGCAACTGCGAGCTGACCGAGCCGGGCGAGACCGTGATCAAGCACGACGTGAAGATCGTGGGTCCGCTGGGGCTGCCCTCGACGATGCCCGACCACGCCTCGGCGCTCTACGCGCGCAACGTCTCGGCGCTGGTGGAGCTGATGATCGACGAAGGTGAGCTGAAGCTGGACTTCGAGGACGAGGTGCTGGCCGGCGCGTGCATCACCCGCGACGGCGAGATCGTGAACGAGGGCGCGAAGAAGGCGGCCGGGGGCTCAACGGAGCCGGACGGCTCAAGCGAAGCCGGGGGCGAAGCCAAGTCTCAGGACGCCGAGCCGGAGGCCCCGGGGTCAAGCGAAGCCGGAGGCGAACCTCAGTCTCAGGACGCCGAGCCGGAGGCCCCGGAGGAGTCAAGCGAAGCCGGAGGCGAACCTCAGTCTCAGGACGCGGGGCCGGAGGCCTCGCGGAGCTAACCAGATGGATCTGCTCACCGAGATCGCAGTGCTCATCCTGGGCGCCTTCGTGGGCTTCGAGGTCATCTCGAAGATCCCGAACACGCTGCACACCCCGCTCATGTCGGCGACCAACGCCATCCACGGGATCGTGCTGCTTGGTGGCCTCCTGGTCATCGCCGAGGCGTCGGGATTCTTCAGCAAGCTCATCCTCGTGGTGGCCATCGCCTTCGGCACGATCAACGTGATCGGCGGCTTCCTGGTGACCGACCGCATGCTCGGGATGTTCAGCAAGAAGCCCAAGCCGAAGCCCGAGCCCGAGACCGAGCCAGAGGCCGAGTCGGATACCGAAGCCAAGGGCGATCCCGAGTCCGAGTCGGAGTCGGAGTCGGATACCGAGGCAAAGGGCGAGTCGGATACCGGATCTAAACCCGAGTCGGATACCGAAGCCAAACCCGAGTCGGATACCGAAACCAAGCCCGAGGCCAAGCAGGACTGATGCTCGCCACCTTCCTTCAGAACGAGCAGTTCATCCAGGCCCTCTACATCTTGTCCTTCACGCTGTTCATCATCGGCCTGCGGGGGGTGACCAGCCCCGCGACGGCGCGGCGCGGCAACATGACCGCCGCGGTGGGCATGGCCATCGCGGTAGTGGCGACCCTGCTCATCCCGGAGACAGGAGACTTCGGGCTCATCGCCCTCGGCGTGGCCATCGGGACAATCATCGGCGTTCCCGCAGCCCGCTCGGTGCAGATGACCCAGATGCCGCAGATGGTGGCGCTGTTCAACGGCGTCGGCGGCGGGGCGGTGGCACTCATCGCCTGGGCGGAGTTCCGGCGCTCCGGCGGGGACCTCCCGCTCGAGGAGATGATTCCCATCCTCTTCGCGGCGATCGTCGGCTCGATCTCGTTCTGGGGCTCGAACATCGCCTTCGCCAAGCTCCAGGAGATCCTGCCCGGGAAGCCGATCTCGCTGCCCGGCCAGCAGTTCGTCAACGGTGCGCTGCTGTTGGTGGCCATCGGCTGCGCGGTGGCCATCGCCGCGGGCTCCGGGGCCGAGCTGCTGTTCATCGGAATCCTGGTCTCGGCAGCGGTGCTCGGCAACATGTTCGTGCTGCCCATCGGCGGCGCCGACATGCCGGTGGTCATCTCGCTGCTGAACGCCTTCACCGGCCTGTCGGCCGCCGCGGCGGGGATTGCGCTCGGCAACATCGCGCTGATCGTGGGCGGCATCATCGTCGGCGCCTCGGGCTCGATCCTCACCAACCTCATGGCCAACGCCATGAGCCGCTCGATCCCGGCCATCGTGGCCGGCGGCTTCGGTGGCGTGGACCTGACCACCGGCGGCGACGGCGAGTCCAAGCCCGTGCGCTCCACCGATGCCTCCGACGCCGCCATCCAGCTGACCTACGCCAGCCGCGTGGTCATCGCCCCCGGCTACGGCCTGGCCGTGGCGCAGGCCCAGCACGCGGTGCGCGAGATGGCCAACGAGCTCGAGAAGCACGACGTGGAGGTGGTCTACGCCATCCACCCGGTGGCCGGGCGCATGCCGGGTCACATGAACGTGCTGCTCGCCGAAGCCGACGTGCCCTACGAGAAGCTCATCGAGATGGACGACATCAATTCCGAGCTCCCGCAGATCGACGTGGCGCTGGTGATCGGCGCTAACGACACGGTGAATCCCGAAGCGGGCATGCCGATCATCGACGTCCAGCAGTGCGGCCAGGTGATCATCCTCAAGCGCAGCATGAGCGCCGGCTTCGCCGGCATCGACAACCCCCTCTTCTACAACGAGAACACCTCGCTGCTGTTCGGCGACGCCAAGGAGTCGGTGGCCAACGTCACCGGCGAGGTGAAGGAGCTCTAGAGCTACCGCCGCGGGGCGCGGGGGCGTCCGCGGGAGTGACCACGGGGGAGCTCGAAGGACGTGTGCTCGCTCGCGGTCGCGGGGCGACCGTGGGTCAACACACGTCCTGAGCGAGGGGACGTGGGCTGCTCAGCGGACGCCGCGTGTCAGCTGAGAAGGCTGGCTTGGCCCGGCGCCGGTCCGCGCGACCCTCGCCTCGCCACCCCGGCGGCCTCGGCAAGCGCCGCCTCGACGTCGGCCATGATCGCCCGCTCCGAGCGCGAAGCCACCAGCGGCTCGGACAGGCCCTCCACGTGGACGTAGGTGCGCCGGCCGTCGCCGCGCCCCTCGGCGTCGAGGGGCACCAGGGCGAACACACGGTCGGCGCGGACGAACTTGCCGTAGCCGAGGGCGACCATGCGAGCGTCACGGGAGGCCACGTCACGAATGGTGGCATGGGCCTCGGAGCCGTAGGGTAGGAGCCCAGGGCACCGGGAGGAGCGCAGCCCGATCGTCGAAGGGGCGAGCGCCGCACCGATCCCATCTCGGGCGAGCTCTGCACCGATCGATACACGAGGAGGCCGAATGCAGGAGGAGAGCAGCAGCGAGCGCGCCGAGGGCTTCGACGACTCCGGCATGACCGACATCGAGAAGGAGAAGGAGGACGCCCGACGTGCGCCACCGTGAGGACGGAAGCGTCGAGGTCCACGGAGAAACGGTGGACAACCCCGAGGAGTACAAGAACGACCCGATCCCCGGCGGCCCGACCGACCCCAACACACCGACGGGCGCGGGCGAGCAGGACCTGTCGAAAGAGAGCTCGACAGTCGACTCGAAGGGCGGGGAATCAGACGACTCGGACGACGAGTCCGAGGAGTCCTCGGAGGAAGGGCGCTAAGCGGAGCGGTCGAGCTTCTTGGAGGCCCGCAGACAGCGCTCGCTGCTGGGGTCTTTCAGGTCACCGTGAGCGGTCGGCTGCCCCGCCTGCTCCCACCAGCGCCGAGGCCTCCTCGGCGCCGCGCTCGGCCACGTCTCGCTCGAAGCGAGCGTCGATCTCGGCGGCGTGGTCGCGCGACGCCCCGTCGAACAGCGGCCCGAGCATCCCGCGCAGCGGCAGCAGTACGCGCAGCCACGGCGGCACGGTCACCCAGCGGCGGCGGTTCTCGATGCCGTCGACGACCGCGTCGCCGACCTTCGACACAGGGTGCGTGGTCTTGAACGGACCGGGGAGCTTGTCCCGGAAGCCCGACATGGCCGGGTGACCGTCGGCCCCGGCCACCATGTCGGTGGCGATCCACGAGAAATAGCCCACCCCCACGTCCACTCCGTGGTGAGCCATCTCGATCCGCAGCGAGTCGGCGAAGGCCTCCGCCCCCGCCTTGCTCGCGGCGTAGGGGGCCATTCCCGGCCCGTGCAGCGCCGCCGCCAGCGAGGCCACCACGAGCACGTAGCCCCGGCGGTCGACCACGTGCACAAGCGCCGCCCTCACCGTTCGCCAGACGCCGAGCAGGTTGACCTCGATCACCCGCTCGAAGACCTCGGGATCCACGTGGCGGACATAGCCCGTCGAGGCCACCCCGGCGTTGGCCATCACGCAGTCGATTCCCCCCAGCCGCTCGGCGGCCTCCGCGACGGCCTTCTCGATCGCGTCGCGATCGGTCACGTCGGCCTCCAGGGCGAACGACTGGCCCCCACACTGCGCGGCCACGCGCTCGAGCTCGTCGGGTTCGAGCCCCACCAGCGCCACTCGGGCGCCACGCGCGGCCAGGCGCCGCGCGGTCTCGGCGCCGATCCCGCGCGCTGCCCCGGTGATCAGCACCGACTGCCCGGCCAGAGGAGCCATGTGTGCGCAATCTAACCGAACGGCGCGACACCGCCAGCTAGGGTCGGGGTATGCCTCTCATGAACAAGCTGAGCCGTTTCGCCCGTAGCCCCCAGGGACGCAAGGTCGCCCAGCGCGCCCAGCGCTACGCCTCGAGCCCCCAGGGCCAGCAGAAGATCCGCCAGGTCCGCTCGCGGCTGATGAAGCGCCGCTAGCGCAACCTCCCATTTCGCCGCGGCTCGCGGGCAGCGACCTAACCGACTGTCGCCGTCTCCCGGCGGCGCGGCGGCGGCCTAAGCCCGGGTCAACTGACCCGCGAAGCACCCGGGGCCGGTGAGCGCAGCCGCCCCGCAGCGGGTCGCCAGGGCCAGCGCGTCGTCGAGCGAGCGCCCCTCGCCGAGGCCGAAGGTCAGGCCGGCAGCGAAGCTGTCGCCCGCCCCGTAGGCGTCGGAGGGCGGGCCGGGCAGCGCCGCTGCTCTGTAGCGCCCGCCCGTGCCGTCCCGGGCCTTCCATTCGCCTCCGGCGCCCCCGGCGGTGCGCACCACCACCCGCGGTGGTGGGTCGAGCTCTCCCCGGTAGCGCTCGCCCTCGTCCTTGGCGCTGGCCACCAGGGCGTCTAACTCAACGCCGGACTCCACCAGCGTCTCGAGCCCGCGGGCCGTGGCCACCATCGTCCGAGCGCGGCGGGCGTGGCGCGCCGCGGCGGCGTCGCCCGCGGTGTAGTAGACCGCGTCGGCGTCGTCGAGCAGCTCCCAGGGCAGCGGATCGTCGCCGCGCGGGCCGAGGCGATCGCCGATCACCGTGATCGTGCGCTCGGCGGCTTCGTCCAGGTGCACGAACGCCCGCCTCTGCGGCTCAGCCCGCAGCGCGGCGTGCACCCGCAGCCCCTGCTCCTCGAGCGCTCTCTCCGCGCGGCGGCCCACCTCGTCGTCGCCCAGCGCGCAGAAGAAGTCAGCGCCGCCGGCGAGCTTGGCCAACTGCACGGCGCTCACCGTCCCGCCTCCGCCCGGCTCTTCCCAGCTCTCGGAGGCGTGGACGATCTCCCCGGGCGCCGGCACGCGGGCGATCCGCGCGAACTCGATCCACTCCACGTGTCCCACCACGGCTACCCGCACCGGCGATAGCTTGGCGCGATGGACGATCCGATGGAGGTCTCCCCGGGCGTGCGCGTTTCGCTGAGCGAGATCGAGCTGCGCACCAGCCGCTCCTCGGGCCCGGGCGGGCAGCACGCCAACGTGACCGCCAGCCGGGTCGAGGCCTCGCTCGACGTGACTACGTCCAGCGCCTTCAGCGACGCCCAGCGCCGGCGTGTGACCGCCCGGCTCGGGCCCGTGGCGCGAGCAGTGGCGCAGGACACCCGCAGCCAGGCGCGCAACCG
>JACCZR010000203.1 GCA_013695855.1 Thermoleophilaceae bacterium | reverse complement strand
TGCCCGCCTCGGTCACGCTGGCCAGGTCGAGCAGGCGGTGGTCGAACAGCGAGAGGCCGTCCTCGCCGCACACCACGTGGCAGGCCACTCCGCGCTGCCGGCAGCGGGTGGCCACCTCGCCGACCACCTTGCCCGCGAGCGTCTGCTCGTCGAGGCGCCCCTCACCGGTGACCACGAAAGCAGATGCCCGCATGGCCTCGTTGAAGCCGATAGCGTCGAGCACGTAGGCGGCGCCGGGGTGAAGCTCGGCGTAGCGGTGTGCCCACAGGCCGCCTGAGAGACCGCCCGCCGCGCCGGTCATGGGCACGCCCCGGGGATCGCGCGGCGCACGCTCGGCCACTTCGTCGAGCCGGCGCTCGAGCCGCTCCACGGTGGCCGGGTCCGCTCCCTTCTGGGGCCCGAAAACCCGGGGGGCGTCTTCGAAGGGCGTGTTGACGTCGCAGAGCACCTCGAGCGTCGGGCTTGCGCCGGCATCGTCGAGGGCGCGGATGGCGCCCACGCCGCCGTCGGTGGTGGCCGAGCCGCCCACCGTCACCAGCACAGTGTCGGCCCCCGCCGCGACCGCAGCGACGATGAGCTCGCCCGTGCCCTTCGAGGAGGCCGCGAAGGCGTCACGCTCCTCGTCGGCCACCAGCCCGAGCCCGCTGGCCTGAGCCGCTTCGACTACGGCGGTGGCACCGTCTCCCAACAGCACGAACGCCGCCTCGACGGGGCGGCCCAGCGGATCGCCCACGCTGACGGTTAGCCGCTCGCCCCCGAGGGCGTCCTGCAGCACGTCCATCGTGCCTTCGCCGCCGTCGGCCACGGGCAGCTCGACGGCTTCGCGGGCGGCCGAGCGCAGGCCCCGCGCCACAGCCGCAGCCACTTCGGTCGCCGCGAGGGTGCCCTTGAAGGAGTCGGGGGCGACGAGTACCGGCGCGCTCAAAGCGCCGCGCGGAACGCCTGCTCGGCGTCGGCCCCGCGCACCGCGAACACCACGCGCTCGATGCCGCCTTCGTGCCGGCGCGCGGCGCCCACCATGAGCGCGGCCACCTCGCTGAGCGCAAAGCGCCCGACGCCGGCACCGAAGGCCACCAGCGCGAGCGACCGGCAGCCGAGCTCCTCGGCCCTGTCGAGCGTCGAGCGGGTGGCCTGCTCGATGATCGCCGCCGAGGTCGGCCCTCCCAGCTCCATCGTGGCGGCGTGGATCACGTAGCGGGCGGGCATGTCCCCCGCGGTGGTCTCGACTGCCTCCCCGAGGCCGATGGGTGCCTTCTCGCTGGACTCGCGCTGCACCGCTTCGCCCCCCGCGGCGCTGATGGCCGCGGCGACGCCGCCGCCGTGCGCGAGGTCGGTGTTCGCCGCATTGGCGATGGCGTCGACCTCGAGCTTCGTGACATCGGCTTGCAGGACCTCGAGCTCCACTGGCTACTCCTCCTCTCGGTCTCGGGCGCGCGAGGGCTGCACGCGCTTGGGCTCGCCCGGCATCTTCGGGTAGTCCGGGGGGTAGGGCATGTCCCCCTCTTCGTCGCGGTCGTACATCTCAAGCAGCGGCTCGAGTGAGTGGGCCACGTCGTCGATCTCCGCGAACCGATCGCCCACGTCGGCGAAGCGCGCAGGCATCGTCGCCACAGTGAAGTCTTCGGGAGCCACGTCGGGCACCTCCTCCCACAGCAGCGGAGCGGAGACCGGCGCGCCCGGCTTGGCACGAATCGAGTAGGGCGAGGCAATCGTGCGGTCGCGCGCGTTCTGGTTGTAGTCGATGAACACCCTCTCGCCGCGTTCCTCCTTCCACCACTTGGTGGTCACCTCGCCTGGCATGCGACGCTCGAGCTCGCGTCCGAACGCAATCGCCGCGTGGCGCACGTCGGTGAAGGTCCAGCGGGCCTCTATGCGCACGTAGATGTGCATGCCCCGTCCGCCGGATGTCTTGGGGAAGCCCCGGTAGCCGAGCTCGTCGAGCAGGTTGCGCGCTTCACCGGCTACGCGCTGAGCGTCCGCGAAGTCGGTGCCGGACTGCGGGTCGAGGTCCAGTCTCAGCTCGTCGGGATGGTCGGCGTCGGCCTTGCGCACGGGCCACGGGTGGAAGGTGAGCGTGCCCATCTGGGCACACCAGCCGACCACGGCGATCTCCGTCGGGCACACCTCGTCCGCGTGTCGTCCGGAGGGAAACACGATCCGCGCCGTCTGCACGTAGTCGGGGGCTCCCTTGGGAACACGCTTCTGGTAGAAGGCCTCGCCTTTGTGGCCCTCGCGCGTGGACAAGGTCATACCCTCGTACACGCCCTTGGGCCAGCGTTCGAGCGTGGTCGGTCGCTCGCGCAGCGCGCGCAGGATGCCGTCCTCGACCGCGAGGAAGTACTCGACCACGTTCGTCTTGCTGATCTCGGGCGTGTGGTCAGTGGCGGGGAAGATCACCCGGTCGCCGCTGGTCACGCGCAGCTTCCGCCCCCCCGCGTCGAGCATGGTGGCACCGTCCTCGACCATTGCCGCCCAGCATAGGCCGGGCCTTGGCAAGGCGGAAACGAAGTGTTTGCGCGCGGGGCTGCGCTGTGCTTTACTGAACCATATGGTTCAGTTTCTATCTCTGGACGGCACGTTCTCCGCGCTGTCTGACCCGACCCGCCGGGCGATCCTCGAGCGGCTCGGGCAGGGGGGCGCGACGATCAGCGAGCTGGCCGAGCCCTCGGGCATGTCGCTGACGGGACTCAAGAAGCACGTGCGGATCCTGGAGGAGGCTGAGCTGGTCACCACGGAAAAGCACGGCCGGACCCGGCACTGCCGGCTCGGCCCCAAACGACTCGACGAGGCGAGCCACTGGATCGAGGCCTACCGCCGCAACGCGGAGGAGCGCTTCGGCCGGCTGGACGAGCTGCTAGAGCGACAGAAGAAAGGATCACCGAGATGACGAACGACACACAGAGGCGCAACGACACCTCGATCACCACGCCGAGCGACACCGAGATCCGCATCGAGCGGGTCTTCGAGGCTCCGCGCGAGCTGGTGTGGGAAGCGCACGCCGACCCCGAGCTGCTCAGCGAGTGGCTGGGCCCGCACGACCACCCGGTGACGGTCACGGAGATGGACCTGCGGTCCGGCGGCTCGTACCGCTGGACGTCGCCCGGCCCGGAGGGCGAGGAGCTCGCCTTCTACGGCGAGTACCGCGAGGTCAGCCCGCCGGAGGTCATGGAGATGACCTTCGAGTTCAGCGGCGTGCCGGGACACGTCTCGGTCGACCGGCTGGAGCTCGAGGAGCTCGAGGGCGGGCGCACGCGGCTCGTCTCGATTTCGACCTTCGACTCCAAGGAAGACCGCGACGGCATGCTCCAGAGCGGCATGGAGAAGGGCGTGGCCGAGGGCCACGACAAGCTCGACGCGCTGCTGGCCCGGAGGCGGTGATGACGGGCTCGATCGTCACGGGCGTCGACTTCGTCTGCGTCCCGACCAGTGACCTCGCCGCGGCGAGGGAGTTCTACTCCGAGGTGCTCGGCCTCACGCCCTCCAGCGTGTGGCAGCGCCCCGGCCAAGATGCGCTCGGGGCGGAGTTCGAGACGGGCGGGGTCACGCTTGCCCTCCTCGACTGCGCGGCGCTGGGCATCGAGTTCAGCCCCAACAACGTCCCGATCGCGTTGCAGGTCGAAGACGTGGAGGCTGCGCGGGCCGAGCTGGAGTCGCGCGGGGTCTCGTTCGCCGCGGACACCATCGACTCCGGCGTCTGCCACCAGGCGTTCTTCAAGGACCCCGACGGCAACGCGCTGGACTTGCACCACCGCTACGCGCCGCACGGGGGGTAGAGCGGTCCCCCCCCCCCC
>JACCZR010000199.1 GCA_013695855.1 Thermoleophilaceae bacterium | reverse complement strand
GTATGACGATGTTCGACCGTGCCCTGAGGATGGGCGAGGGCAAGAAGTTCAAGGTCTTCGAGCGAAACGTCGCCCGGATCAACGACTTCGAGCCCGAGCTCGAGCTCGAATCCGACGACGAGCTGCGGGCTCGCTACGAGGCGTTGCGCGCTCGGGCACTCGATGGCGAGTCGCTGGACGAGCTGCTCTTCGAAGCCTTCGCGCTCACGCGCGAGGCGTCCAGGCGGACCCTCGGACAGCGCCACTTCGACGTCCAGCTGATCGGTGGGATGGTGCTCCACGACGGCTCCATCGCCGAGATGCGCACGGGCGAGGGCAAGACGCTGACCGCCACCCTGCCGATCGTGCTCAACGCCCTCACCGCCCGAGACGAGGACGGCAACCCGGTGCAGGGAAAGGGCGTCCACCTGGTCACCGTCAACGACTACCTGGCCCGCCGCGACGCCATGTGGATGAAGCCGATCTACGAGCTGCTGGGCGTGACCGTCGGCGTGCTGCAGGGAAGCGAGGGAAGCGCCGTCGACAAGGTCGAGGCCTACCGCCGCGACGTCACCTACGGGACCAACTCCGAGCTGGGCTTCGACTACCTGCGCGACAACCTTGCCGTGGAGGCCTCGGAGAAGTCACAGCGCGGACACGGCTTTGCGATCGTCGACGAGGTCGACAACATCCTCATCGACGAGGCACGCACGCCGCTGATCATCTCGGGCGCCCCCGAGCAGGCGGCGGACCTCTACTACCGCTTCGCCAAGCTGGCCCCCCGCCTCGAGTCCGGCAAGAAGCCCGAGGGGATGGAGGCGAAGTCCAAGGACTACGTCTCGGACTTCGACTTCGAGTTCGACGAGAAGCACAAGACCGTGGCGATCACCGAGCGTGGCGTCGAGAAGGCCGAGAGGTTCCTCGGCATCGACAACATGTACAAGGCTGAGCACGGCAACCTGGTCAACCACCTCCAGCAGGCGCTGAAGGCCGAGTCGCTGTACAAGCGCGACGTCGACTACGCGGTGATCGACGGCGAGGTCAAGATCATCGACGAGTTCACCGGTCGCATCCTCGAGGGACGGCGCTGGTCCGAGGGCCTGCACCAAGCAGTGGAGGCCAAGGAGGGTGTCGCGATCCAGGAGGAGAACCAGACGGTCGCGACGATCACCTACCAGAACTACTTCCGCCGCTACGACAAGCTCGGGGGCATGACCGGCACGGCGCTCACCGAGGCGACCGAGTTCATGAAGATCTACGAGCTGCAGGTGGTGGAGATCCCCACCAACCAGCCGATGGTCCGCGCCGACCACAACGACCAGATCTACAAGTCCAAGGACGGCAAGTGGGCCGCGGTCGCGCGCGAGATCGGCGAGCGCAACGAGGCCGGGCAACCGGTGCTGGTTGGCACCATCTCCGTGGAGGTCTCCGAACTGGTCTCCCGCCTGCTCGACGAGCGCGGGATCAAGCACACCGTCCTGAACGCCAAGCCCGAGCACGCCGAGCGCGAGGGCGAGACCATCGCCGAGGCCGGCAGCGTCGGCGCGGTCACGATCGCCACCAACATGGCCGGCCGCGGAGTGGACATCAAGCTCGGAGGCAACGCCGAGCACCTCACCGAGCGGCACCTGCGCGAGCTCGGGATGAGCCCTGACGCGTCCGACTGGGACGAGATGTGGGACGAGGCCTACCCGGGCATCGAAGCCAAGGTCGAGGAGGCCGAGCAGCAGGTCAAGGATGCCGGCGGACTGTTCATCCTCGGCACCGAGCGCCACGAGTCACGGCGCATCGACAATCAGCTGCGCGGCCGCTCGGGTCGCCAGGGCGATCCCGGGGCCTCGCGCTTCTACCTCTCCTCGGATGACGACCTCGTGCGCCTGTTCGCCGGCGACCGCATCAAGCGGATCCTCGAGCGCCTCGGCCCGGTCTCAAAGGACGGGGAGGAGGAGCCGATCGAGGCCAAGATGCTCTCGAAGCAGATCGAGGGCGCCCAGAAGCGCGTCGAGGAGCAGAACTTCCTCATCCGAAAGCGGGTGCTCGAGTACGACGACGTGATGAACCAGCAGCGCGAGATCGTCTACGAGTACCGCGACCGCATCCTCGAGGGCGAGGACATGTCCGACATCGCGCACACCCAGATCAGCGGTGTGGTCGAGCGCCTGGTCGGCGAGTACGTGGTGGGGGACTTCCAGGAGGAGTGGGACCTCAACGCGCTCTTCACCCAGCTCGAGCAGATCTACGACCCCGCGTACGAGCTCGCCGAGCTCAAGGACGTCGAGCGCGACGAGTTGGTGGCCAAGCTGCGCGAGGACATAGTCAGCGCGTACGACGACCGCGAGGAGGAGCTCGGACCCGAGCTCATGCGGGCACTCGAGCGCTTCATGCTGCTCCAGATCATCGACGAGCGCTGGCGCGAGCACCTGCACGACATGGACTACCTGCGCGAGGGGATCCACCTCCGCGGCTTCGCCCAGATCGACCCCCTCGTGGCCTACAAGAACGAGGGCTTCACGATGTTCACCGAGCTGATGAACAACATCTGGGACGAGTTTGCGCGCTACATCTTCAACGTGGAGGTGGAGCTCGAGGGAGGCAACGGCGCCGGTCCCGAGCAGGCTTCCGCGCCGCAGTGGGGCACCGGCGGCAACACCAGCTCCACCGGCTCCTTTCGCTACGTGGGCGGCACGGCCGCCGACCAGCCGAGCGCATTGGCCGCCGCCGCGGCCCAGACGGCGGGCGGCGGTGGAGCGGTGCCCGCGGAGATCGCCGAGGCCGCGGAGTACGCGGTGGACGCCACGGCCGAGCCGCCGCCGCAGGTGGAGACCCGCCGTCTCGGCGACGAGGAGCGCATCGGTCGCAACGACCCGTGCTGGTGCGGCTCGGGCAAGAAATTCAAGAAGTGCCACGGTGCCTAGCGCCGGCGCGCTCCGCGACCAGCTGAAGCTGCTCGCGGACTCTCTTTGACCCAATAGCCCTGGCCGGGCGCCGTGACGCGCTCGAGCGTGCGATGGGCGAGCCGGGCTTCTGGGACGACCAGGATCACGCCGCGAAGGTGTCCTCCGAGCACGCCCGGGCCAGCCGCCGCCTGGAGGTCTTCGAGGGTCTCCGGGCCGACCTCGACGATCTCGAGACCCTCGAGGAGATGGCGACCGAGGACGAGTCGATCGCCTCTGAGCTGGAGGACACGCGGCGCTCGCTCACCGAGCGCCTGGCTGAGCTGGAGGAGGCGCGGCTGTTCGCCGGGCGTTATGACGCCGGCGACGCGATGGTCACCGTCAACGCGGGGGCGGGCGGCACCGACTCCCAGGACTGGGCCGAGATGCTGCTGCGCACCGAGCTGCGCTGGGCCGAGCGCCGCGGCATGAAGACCGAGCTCAAGGAGGCGAGCCCGGGGGAGGAGGCGGGCATCAAGTCCGCGACCTTCCTGGCCCGCGGGGAGAACGCCTATGGCCTGTTCTCGGCCGAGAAGGGCGTGCACCGCCTGGTGCGCATCTCGCCCTACGACGCCGCCTCACGACGCCACACGGCCTTCGCGGGCCTGGAGGTGGCGCCGCTCGTGGAGGGCGACGTGGACATCCAGCTCGAGGACGACGACCTCCAGATAGACACCTACCGCGCCTCGGGCGCCGGCGGCCAGCACGTGAACAAGACCGACTCGGCGGTGCGCATCACCCACAAACCCACCAGCACCGTGGTCCAGTGCCAGAACGAGCGCTCGCAGTCAGCCAACAAGGCCACGGCGATGGCGATGCTCAAGGCGAAGCTGGTGGAGCTCGAAGAGCAGCGCCGCCGCGACGAGATGGCCCGCGAGAAGGGGGAGGCCCAGGACGTGGCCTGGGGGTCGCAGATCCGCTCCTACGTCCTGCACCCCTACACGATGGTCAAGGACCACCGCACCAACGTGGAGGTGGGCAACGCCCAGGGGGTCCTGGACGGAGACCTGGACGAGTTCGTGCGCGCCGAGCTGCTGCGCCGCTCGGCCGCGGACTAGCGCCGGAGCGCAGGCCGTGCACCGCTGCTCGATCGCCTACCAGGAGCGCTTGGCCGACTTACGGCCCAGGAGGTCCCCGTCGGCGACGGCGACCAGCTCGTGGGCCTATCGTCGCCCGCGTGCGGGACCTCATCGACAGAACACTCGCCGAGGATCTGGGGAGCGGAGACGTCACGACGGCCGCCGTGGTCCCGGACGGTGCGCGGGCTCGCGCCCGTATCGAGCAGAAGGCAGCGGGGGTGATCGCGGGACTGGAGGTGGCGCGAACGGTGTTCGGGCGCGTGGACCCCGAGCTGCAGTGGGAGGCGCTCACCTCCGAGGGCGAATGGCGAGAGGGCGGGCCAGTGGCGGGGGTGGAGGGAGCCGCGGCCCCGCTGCTGGCCGGCGAGCGTGTGGCGCTGAACCTCCTGGGGCGACTCTCGGGGGTGGCGACTCTCACCGCTCGCTACGTGGCCGAGGTCGAGGGCACGGGGGCCCGGATACTGGACACCCGCAAGACCACTCCCGGACTGCGTGAGCTCGAGAAGAGGGCCGTGATCGTTGGGGGCGGCGTGGCCCACCGAGGCGGGCTCTACGACGCCATTCTCATCAAGGAGAACCACGCAGCGCTGGCCGGGGGAGTGGGCAGCGCCGCCCGGGCGGCGCTGGAGGCCGCGGCCCCCGGGATGCTGGTCGAGGTGGAATGCCGCGACCTCGGCGAGGTGAGCGAAGCGCTCGAGGCCGGGGTTCCGCGGATCCTGCTGGACAACATGTCGCCCGGCTGCCTCCGCGGGGCAGTGGCCCTGGCGGCCGGCCGGGCCGAGCTCGAGGCCTCCGGAGGAGTGACCCTCGAGACGGTCCGGGCCATTGCGGCGACCGGGATCGACTTCATCAGCGTGGGAGCGCTCACGCACTCCGCGCCGGCGCTCGACCTGAGCCTGATCCTCGAGCCGCTCTAGCTGCCCCCGCCTCAACTGGGGCGCGGGTACACTTTGTTCACGTCTCGCCGCTGCGGCGACGGGAGTCATTTCGACACCGAGTGAGGTGCGAAACATGCCGGACCTGCTGACGCTCGAGAACACTCCTGCGCTCAAGGACGAGGTGCGCGCGCTAGCCGAGGTGCGCAACGCGGTGATCCTCGCCCACAACTACCAGGTGCCCGAGGTTCAGGACGTGGCCCACTTCGTGGGTGACTCGCTCGGGCTCTCGCGCCAGGCGGCGGAGGCCGACGCCGAGGTCATCGCCTTCTGCGGTGTGCACTTCATGGCCGAGACGGCGTCGATCCTCTCGCCCGAGAAGCCCGTCCTGCTACCCGACCTCGATGCCGGCTGTTCGCTGGCGGACTCCATCACCGCCGACGAGCTTCGGGCCTGGAAGGCGCTGCACCCGGGCGCCGTGGTGGTCATGTACGTGAACACGACGGCCGAGGTCAAGGCCGAGACCGACTACTGCTGCACCTCGTCCAATGCCGTGCAGGTGGTCGACCACGTCCGCCGCGAGCACGGCGACGACGTGGAGATCCTCTTCGGCCCGGACATGTTCCTCGGGGCCTACGTCGAGCGGGTCACGGGGCGCCGCATGCGCGTCTGGACCGGCGAGTGCCACGTCCACGCCGGGATCCGCCCGCGCGACATCGCCCGCGTCCGGGAGCGCCACCCCGGCGCCGATTTCCTGATCCACCCCGAGTGCGGCTGCTCGACCTCGGTGATGGAGTACGTCGCCGCCGGCGACGTCGACGCCGAGAACACCCACATGCTCTCGACTGGCGGGATGCTCGCGCACGCGCGGGAGTCGGAGGCAGACACCTTCATCGTGGCCACCGAGACCGGGATGCTTCACCCCCTGGAGGCCGAGAACCCCGGCAAGAGCTTCGTGCCGGCCAACCGCGCGGCGGTGTGCCGGTACATGAAGATGATCACGTTGCCCAAGCTGCGCGACTGCCTGCGAGACCTTGCGCCCGAGGTCCGAGTGGATCCCGGCCTGGCCGCGCGGGCGCGGCTTCCCATCGAGCGGATGGTGGCCATCGGGTCGTGAGCGGGCGAAGACGCGAGGGAGTGGGCCAGCGCCGCCGAGCCGGAGCGGCGGTCGCCCCCTCAGCCACCCGAGCCCGAGCTGCCGGAACCCGAGCCGGAGCCCGAGGAGCCGGAGCTGCCGGTACCTGAGCCGGAGCCCGAGGAGCCGGAGCTGTCAGAACCGGAGCCCGAGGAGCCCGAGGAGCCCGAGCCGCTGTCGCGCGAGCCCGAGGAGCGCGAGCCTCCGCCGCCCGAGCCCGAGGAGCCCGAGCCGCTGTCGCCCGAGCCCGACCCTTCACCTGACCCGGGGCCGCTCGAGTCGCCGGCTCCGCCGGAGCCTGATGAGTCACCGGACCCGGGGCCCGAGCTGTCCCCATGTGGCTCATCGCCGTCTGATCCGGGGCCCGACCGGTCGTCACGCCGGCGCTCGTCGTCCCCGCCTCGCCGCCCGCCGTTGCCGGCGCGCTCGTCGTCCCCATGGCCGGCCCCCGGCCGGTCCGTAGCTGGTGCGCGTCGCCCGGCGCGACCGGCAGGCTGGGTGGCCTCCTGCGCCGCGTCGCCGACCTTGCGAGCCTGCTCGCGGGCGTCTCCTACCGCGGCCTCGGCACGAGCGGGTCCAGAGCTGCGTCCCTCCTCGGGGACGGCGGCCACGCCCCCCACCACGGCGCCGGTGACCAAAGCTGTGGCCGTCAGCTGCGCCGCCGCGGCCCCGGCTCCCGCACCGGTGGCGGTGAGCTCGGCGATCCGGCCCACGAGCGGCGTTTCGGCGCCCGCCGGGATGCCGGCCAGCAGGCCGTACGGAGTCACCGCGGTCACACTCGCGC
>JACCZR010000188.1 GCA_013695855.1 Thermoleophilaceae bacterium | reverse complement strand
ACGCCTATCGATGCTGTCCTCGAGAGGGGGATGGACAAGGAGCCCGAATCCCGCCTTCGCGAGCCCCGGCGAGCTGATGAGCGCGGCGGCTCAGGACGGCACGCTGGTGGCCGAGTTCAAGCGGGCGGTGCTGGTGCCGCGCAAGGATCCCGGGTAGTCGCTAGCGCCCGAGCTGCACCACCCACGTGGTTGCCCTCATCCGCCCGAAGCGGCCACGTACCTTGCCCGCGCCCACGTAGCGGAAGCGAGGGCTGAGGATTGCGCTGCGGTGGCCGGGCGAGCGCATCCAGCGCCCCACCGTAGCCCGGATCAGGGCGTTGTCGCCCCGGTGGTAGGCGAGGACCTCGCCGAGGCGGCGAAAGCGCCGGCTGGCCCTGATGGCCGAGGCATGGCCGAAGCGATCGACGCGCAGGAGGTAGCGCCCGAAGCGGTGGGATGAGCGCGTGAGGCTTTCGGAACGCCGAAGGGGCGGCACGCCGTACGCGCTCCGCGCGTTGTTGATGTGCTTGACCATCAGTTGCTCCGCAGCGGAAGGATGGGCGTGGGCGGGCGCCGGCAGGGCCGGTACGGCGAGGACGAGCAGTGCCAGCAAGGGGCACAGACGGGCTTTCATGAACTTCCCCCTCTTTCTCGGGCCTACGGGGTTAGCTGACGGGCGCACGCCGAAAGAGCAGCGTGTTGGGCCGTCCATGCCCAATTAGCCCCGAGAACTGCGAGTCCTGTTGTTGGTTCCCCCGCTCGCGCCTGACGGGTGGACGCGACTCGGCCATTCAAGTGCTGAACCTAGCAGCCGGATCGGCGTGGGCGCGGGCCGCGGCTCGTTCGCAGCGGCTCCTTGGGGCCCCTTCAGGGTGGATCCCAAGTTGCCACAACGCAGCATCGGGGCTACCCTCGCAGTGAAGTCAATTGAGGGGCTCGTGGCAGGGGGCTCGCGTTGGACGGCGCCCGGGGGGGGTCCGGCGCGCGGCGGTGAATGGCACGACCCCGCGAAGGCAGGGAGCTCGGTCACATTGAAAAGCATCGTCCGTAGTGCACGGAGGCCGGGGGCAGCTCTGACCGTTGGCGTTGCCCTGAGCACCATCGCGGCGGGCGTGGTGATGGCCCCCGCCGCGGAGGCCAACAACCCCATGCGGGCCAGCCAAGGTCCAACCGCGTCATTTACGGCAACTCCCAATCCGGAGCTGACGAACCAGACGATCACCTTCGATCCCGCCGCCTCGACCCGCGTCGACGGCACCATCCCGAACTACCCGTCGCCTCAGCCCTTGGAGATGCTCAGCCCCTTCCCCATAGTCCGGATCATCGGCCGGCTGGTGAGGCGCGGGGCCTACATCTCGCGGCTGTCGGTCCGCGCGCCCGGCGGTACGAAGATCACCGTGCGCTGCCGGGGCCGCCGGTGCCCCTACAGGAGGGCGAGCGTTCGACTCAACACCGGACGAGCGGTGCGATTCAGACGACTCCAGCGGCGGTTTCGGGCCCGCACCCTGATCGAGGTGCTCGTCACCCACCCGACCAAGATCGGCAAGTACACCGGATTCCGCATCCGGCGCGGACGTTCCCCTCGGCGCAGGGACCTTTGCCTGGTGCCGGGCGCGGGGGGCCCAACGGAGTGCCCATCCGGTTGAGATCCGCCCCGACACTGGTAGTGGCGCCGCGGGCGCCGGCGTCGCCGGCTCCTGCGAGGCCGCAAAGGCCCCCGCCCCCAGCCCGGCCGCCGGGCGCCACCTTCGACGACTCGGGCTGACCGCGGTGGACTTGCGAGAGCTCAGCTATGAGACCGATCCCCTCGACCCTCGCATAGGGCCGGGTTCGATGGTCGACGGCTTTCGGCTGGGGCGGCGGCTGACGTCCAGCCGCCTACGCACCATCTACGAGGCGACTGCCGAGTCGGGTGAGTTGCTCGCCATCACCCTCTTCAACTTGCGCCTGAGCGACCGGAGAGCCGTGCGTCGCTTCAGCCGCGCTGTCCGAGCGCGAAGCTTAGTGCGGCACCCCGGCCTGCTGCCCGTACGGTCGTCTGGGCAGACGAGGACCGGTCCCTATCTGGTGACCGAGCTGTGGCCGGCGGGAGCGCTTGACAGCTTGCTGAAGGAACGTGGGCCACTCGAACCGCGCGCAGCTATGGCCGTCCTCTGGCCGGTGGCGGGCGCGCTTGACGCCGCGCTGGCGCGGGGCATCATCCCCGGCGACCTGTCCCCGGACGCCATTCTCGTGTCCGACTGGGACGGCCGTGGGCTGCTCGGCGACATAGGTCTGGCCAAGTCCCTCGTGGAAAGGGATGCTCGCGATTTGCTTACCGAGGCGGACTACACGTCGCCCGAGCAGGTTCGCCAGGAGCCTGCGAATCCGAGGAGCAGCGTCTACTCCCTGACGTGCGTGCTCTACGAGTGCTTGACGGGGGCTCCGCCGTTCGACTACGACGAGTCGGCGCTGGCGCTTTACGGCCACGTCGCCTTGCCGCCGCCTCGCGCGACGGAAGGAAATCCCAGGCTCCCAGCGGGGCTCGACTCCGTTGTCGAGACCGGAATGGCCAAAGAGCCCGAGTCGCGGTTCGCGACCCCCGGCGAGCTGATGGAAGCTGCGGCGAACGCCCTCGGCCTGGACCACGGGCCAGACGGCGCACTCGACGACCGATCGGCGGTCCACCAATCGAGGGGCGGGCGAGCGCTCGATTGGCCGCTTCCTGCCCAACCGCAGCCCAAACCGCCACCGATGGAGCCGTCCAGACCCAAGCCCGAGGAGGAGGTCGAGTCCGCCGTTGAGCCCCGGCCGGGCGCATTGCGGGAACAGGCCACCGGGGATCGTCGCTTGAGCCGTCGAACGCTTGGCATGGCCTTCGTCGCGGCGGTGGCAGCGGCGTCAGCCATCGGCTTCCTCGCCGGCCGGCCCGAGGGCCCGCGCGTCCAGCCTCGTGCCGTCGCAGGTGAAGGTGTGGCGCTCACGGTGCCCGCCGGCTGGCAGAGGCAGAGCGCGTCTCCGGCTGTGCCCACGGTTGGGCTGCGAGGAGTGGCAGCGGCCGGACCGACACGTTCCAAGGCTGCCGGCGTGATCGCCGGCACCGTGGGGGCGAGGGGGCCCTCCCTGCTGTCAGAGGCGTTCCTTCGCCGGATTGGGCGCGTCCCCCGCCGCGAGGCCGTTCGGCTCGGACGCCTGGACGCCTACCGCTACGCGGGCCTGGAGGGTCCTGGCGGCCTTCGGCTGACCATCTACGCCGTGCCCACGACAGCCGGTGTCGCGACCGTGGTGTGCCACGCGCCGGGACGGGCCGCGGCTCAGTTCATGCCCGGATGCGCCCGCGTGGCTGCAACGCTGCGCCTCGTAGGGC
>JACCZR010000184.1 GCA_013695855.1 Thermoleophilaceae bacterium | reverse complement strand
GGCACCCGCACCGCTGACGGGCCCACGCCCTGCCGGCAGTTGCGCAGCCGATAGAGCTTGATCTCCGGCCCCGGGCGGGTGAACGCGCCGGGGTAGTAGTTGTAGGAGAGGTCGAAGTCGAAGGGCGGTCGCTCGGCGCCCTTGCGGTAGGGGCTCCAGACCTTGACGAGGTCGGCCTCGCGTTCGAGGCGCCGGTAGTAGTCGCGCACCTTCCTCGACCCGATCCGCTCCACGCGCTCGCGCACCAGGCCGAGGGTCAGCGCCGTGCAGTAGCCATAGAAGCGCATGTCGTCGACCGCCCGCGGTGTGAGCGCGAAGTGATAGTTCGAGGACTTGAGCTTGTTGGCAGGGCGGGCGAACTGTCCGGGCTCCAGCGGGTTACAGGTCCGCCCCCCGCCGGCGGTGCGGTAGGAGAAGCCGGGGCCAGGGCAGCGCTGCAGCCAGGCGGGCAGCCGGCCGTCGGGAGCGGCGCGGTAGAAGCGGTCGGGGATCGCGGGCTCGATCGAGATGCGCAGCTGCGGCGGATAGTTGCGCTCGAGATAGCGCCGGGCCTCGAGGCGGGTGTCCTCGCGGCCGAGCACGACCGTCGAGCGCACGTCGGCCACCAGCGTTTGCGCCAGCACGATCACTGTGAGGGCTGCCACGGCCAGTGGCGCGAGCCGCGGCCGGCGCCGTGCCAGCCACTCGCCTGCCTGCACCAGGGCCACCGAGGCCAGCAGGGCGAGGGCCGGATATGCAGGGAGCAGCCAGCGCCCGAAGTAGCGCGACTGCAGGCTCAGGTAGACGAACAGGGCAAGGGGAAAGGCCGCCAGCAGCAGCGCGCGGCGCCAGTCTCGCCGCGCCAGCACCACCACGCCTGCCAGCGCGGCCAGCGCCACCGCCCAACCCAGGCCCCAGGTGAGGCTGTCCAGGTAGTAGAGCGGCGCGCTTCCCTCCTGGCCGGCCTTGGCCAGGTTGCCGGCCACTTCGGCCTGGGCCTGAACCTTGTCGCGAAACTCGCCGAAGCGGACGATCAGGTACGGGTTCAGCGCCGCGAACGTGACGGCCATGCACAGCAGCGCCAGCACGCCGCTCAGCACTGTTCGCAGCGGCTCGGCACGCAGTCGCAGCAGGGCGGCCAGGCCGACAGGCAGCACCACCAGCCCGGCCGTGTACTTGAACGAGAGCGCCAGGCCCGCCGCGGCGCCGGCGAGAGCGAACCAGCGCCGCCCGCCGTCTTCCAGCGCCTTGACGGCGAGCAGGAGCGCGAGGCCGACTCCGGTCAACGCGCCCACGTCGGTCACCGCCTGCCGTGAGTAGGTGACGGCCAGGAAGGCGAAGGTGAGCACCGCGGCCGCCACCAGCCCCTCGCGCCGGCCGAACAGCCGCTTGCCGACGAAGTAGAGGACCACTACGCCGGCCATGCACAGCAGCGCGGTGAAGGTGCGGGCGCCGATCCAGACGCTCGTGGGGTCGGTGGGGAACTGCTTGGTCACGTTGCCGCGCGGCAGCTCGAACGCGGCGCCGTTGAAGAAGGACCCCAGCACGCCGAACTGGACGCGCAGGGCCACGTAGACCAGGTAGGTGAAAGTGGTGGGGTTCTCGTAATAGCTTGGGTCGTAGTCCTTGCGGAACATCCCCACCGCGCGCGAGGTGTAGTTCTCCGCTTCGTCGTGGGTGAAGACGTAGGGCAGGCCGTAGTCGTTGTTGATCACCCGAATCGCGAGGCCCAGCAGCACGAGGCCGGCGAGCAGCAGGGGCGCGGGGCGCACCAGCGCACGGAGGGCAGCCCGAGCGTTGGTCGGGCGAGCACCGCGCGCTCGGGGCTTACGCGCGCGAACGCGGCTCATCTACCTGGGCGCGGCAACGCTTGAGGTGAGACCGTCCGGCGGCGTGCCGTTGACCTCGAGCACGCGCCAGGGGCCCACCTCGGTCAGCGTCTCGATGTCGGAGCCGAAGACGATTGTCGGCGGGCGCCCGGAGTGGCGGTAGTGGGCGGTGAAGACCACCCGGCGCGGCGCGCCCTTTCGCTGGATCGCGCGGATGGGCAGCTTGAGCTCCCAGGCCATGTGAGGTACGAAGCCGCGGTTGACGTGCACCTTCCCGCGCTCGGCCACCGCCGTCGCGCCGCCGGCCCGGTCGACGGCGTCTTCGAGCTGCCGGTTAAGGGTGGCGTTGCCGGCGGCGAACGACAGCTCGCGGCCCGCGTACGGGGCGCGCAGGTAGGCGAAGGGGGCGGTGACCAAGACGAGCAGCGCGGCGATCGCCACCCGCCCGGGGGTGGTCGACGCCAGCGCCACGAGCCGGGCAACGCCGACGCCCGCGAGCACCGTGGTCACGCCCACCGCCAGCAGGAAGTAGCGCGGGTTCCCGGAGAAGCCGCCCTGAGTCATGATCGAGACCAGCACGACCCAGAAGGCCACCGCGCCGCCCATCCCGATGATCGTCCAGTTGCGTTGCCGAATGCCCCATATGAGCCCGAACAGCGCGCACAGCTTCAGGGGATGCAGCATCAGGCCGGCGCTGCGGTGCAGCGCGGCGAGCCACGGGTGGTCCTGACGCGACAGGCTCCACGCCGGCTCGCTGCGGGCCTGCTTGCCGGCGCTGAAGGGATCGCCCGAGCCGACCCACTCCGGCACCAGCCACACCACGGGAAGCAGGACGAGGCAGCTCGCCACGAGCACACGATGCCGCGGCTCCTTGAGCCACATGAAGACCGCGTAGCCGGCGAGGAAGGGCCAGAACTCGGGGCGGTTGAGGGCCACGAGGAAGCCAAGGAAGAACGCGTGGCCGCGGTGGCCGTCGAGGTGGCGCTCGATCGCCCACAGAAGCAGGCCGGCGGCGAGCGGCTCGGTGAAGCCCTGGGCGATGAGAAGGCCCCAGCGGGGGGTGATGCACATGACCGCCGCGGCGGTGACGCCCGCGGTGATGGCGATCCAGCGCCCGGGCCCCGCGACATCGTCCGAGTCGGCGGTGCTCGACCTGCCAACGCTCGGCCTGCGCTCCTGGACTAGGCGCGAGGCCAGGCGGTAGGCCATGGCTATGGAGAGGAAGCCTCCCGCCCGCGCCACCACGAGCCACAGCAGGGGCGGTATGCCGTCGTCGATCCTCGAGAGCGGGGCGAAGAGGGCGGTGAAGAAGACCGGAAACGGCTTCCACGAGGGACCGCCCAGCGTGTCGAGCTCGAGCAGGGGTATCTGGCGGCCCCAGACGACCCATGCCCACGAGTCGAAATGCAGCCCGCGGGCAGGAAGAAGGAGAGAGAGGGCCGCAAGGACGAAGCACCCGAGTACGACCTTGCGCACGCGGGGAGCGTAGCTACAGCGAAGGAGCGCAAGCCGGGCGTTGGCCGGCCGAGCACCGCTCGCTTGACGGTCTCAGCGAAGGAGCGCAAGCGGGGCGTTGGCCGGCCGATCACCGCTCGCTCGACGCTCTCAGGCCCGGCTCTCGCTGGTAGATTGACTCGCGAGTCAACATGCTTCAGACCCCGGCCACCGAGCGCGACCAGCGCCACCTCGAGAGGACCATCGAGCTGGCCGCCAAGGCACGCGGGCGCACCGGGCCCAACCCGCTCGTGGGCGCCGTGGTGGTCAAGTCGGGGCGCGTTATCGGCGAGGGCTTTCACGCCGCCGCGGGCGAGCCCCACGCGGAGCGCATCGCCCTGGCTGCGTGCGCCGAGGACACCGCCGGGGCGACCCTCTACGTCTCGCTGGAGCCGTGCGCCCACACCGGCCGCACGCCTCCCTGCACCGACGCCATCCTCGAGGCCGGCATTGCCCGCGTGGTGGTGGCCTCCGACGACCCCTCCAGCAAGGCCAGCGGTCGGGGGCTCGGCGTGCTGCGCGACGAGGGGGTCGAGGTGGACCCCGTTCAAGGCGAGGTCGCCCGCACCGCCCGGCTGCTCAACCAGCCCTTCCGAAAGCACGCGCGCACCGGCCGTCCCCACGTCGTGCTGAAGCTGGCGATGACGCTCGACGGCAAGGTGGCCACCCGCACCGGCGACTCGCGCTGGATCTCGGGCGAGGCCAGCCGCGCCCGGGTGCACCGCTGGCGTTCGCACTGCGACGCCGTGGCCGTGGGCCTCGGCACCGTGCGCGCCGACGACCCGCTGCTCACCGCGCGGGCCCCCGGCGCGTCTGACGGCGACCAGCCGCTGCGCGTGATCTTCGACTCCGAGGCCCGTCTGCCGCACGAGGCCCAGCTCGTCCAGGGCGCTGGGGGCGATGTTGCGCCCGTGCTCGTCGTCCGCTCGCGGGCCGCCTCGCGGACCGCTGTCGACAAGCTCCGGGCGGCCGGCGTGGACGTGCTGACCGTGAGCGGCCAGAACGAGGCGTCACGGGTGACCGCAGCGCTGTCGGAGCTCGGCTCGCGTGAGATCCAATCGCTGCTCTTGGAGGGCGGCCCGCACCTGGCCGGCGCCTTCCTCGAGGCCGGTGAGGTCGACGAGGCGCGGGTGTTCGTGGCCCCGGTGCTGGCGGGGGGACGCGACGCGCGCACCGCGGTCGAGGGCGAGGGTGCCGAGCAGATCGCGGCGGCGACCCGTGCCCTTTCCACCGAGGTCGAAGTGATCGGCGACGATGTGCTCATA
>JACCZR010000181.1 GCA_013695855.1 Thermoleophilaceae bacterium | reverse complement strand
GGCGATCGCGCGGAGGACATCTCGATGGCCTGGCTGTGGAGCAAGCTCACCCTGCGCCGGCAGATCAAGGGCGCCGAGGCCCGGGGAGAGGTGCTCGGCTACCCCAGGGGCACGTTCGAGCCGCTGTTCGGGCGCCTGAGCGAAGAGGTCGAGGCCCGCGGCGGCCGCGTCCTCATCGACCGCCCGGCCGCCCGCATCGCGCGGCGGGAAGGGCGTTTCGTGGTGACCGCCGCAGCGCCGGAGTCCTTTCGCCGCGGCCACGACCCGCGGGCGTTCGAGCCCGAAGGCGAGGAGAGCTACCACGCGGTCCTGGCCACCGTGCCCAACCGCGTGTTCGAGGCGCTGCTCGAGCCCTCGCTGGCCCGCGACCTGGCCGACGGCTACCTGGCCCGGCTGCGCTCGATCGAGTACCACGCCGCGCTCTGCCTCGTGCTGGAGCTCGACCGCGGCTTTTCGCCCTTCTACTGGACCAACGTGGCCGACCGAGGGCTGCCCTTCGTGGGCTTGATCGAGCAGGAGCGCCTCGTGGGGGCCGAGGCACTGAGCGGCCGCCACTTCCTCTACGTGGCCAACTACACCGCCCAGGACGACCGCCTGCTGAGCCTCGGCGCCGACGCCCTGCTGTCCGAGTACGAGCCGGGCCTGCGCCGGGTGAACCCGGCGTTCGAGCGCTCGTGGGTTCGCGAGCGCTGGCTGTTCAGCGAGCCCGACGCCCAGCCGATCGTCACCCCCGGCTACCGCGAGCGCAGGCCGCCGCTCCAGACCGGCGTCGATGGCCTGCTGCTGGCCAACACCACGCAGGTCTACCCCGAGGACCGCGGGACCAACTACGCGGTCCGGCTGGGGCGCGAGGCGGCGTCGCTGCTCAAAGGCGACTAGCTGCCAGCGGCCCACCATTATCGTGCTCGCCATGAAGGTGGGGCAACCTACGGCGGTGGGGTGGCCGCTGATCGCCCTGCTCGTCCTGGGGGCACTTGGCCGTCTCGTACTGCTCCTCCTGACAGACGGGAATGGCGACACCGACAATGCCCTCCAGGTCGCCGGCACGATGCAGACGACGCCGCTTGCGCTCTACACCGACCCGGACTTGAGCTGGCCTTATCCGCCGGGGTACACGCCAGTGCTCGTCGCCAGCAACCTGGTCGCTGACGCCATGGGAAGTGACTTCTCTCGGATCGTCCGGATCCCTGTCATTGCTGCGGACCTCGGAACGGCCTGGCTCGTGGCTGGTGAGCTCGCACGTATAGGGCGAAGTCAGCGCGACGCCCTGATCGCTGCTGCCTGCGTTCTCCTGAGCCCGATCTATCTGGCCGTTGCTGGGATCCATGGCCAGCTCGACAGCGTGATGATGTTGATGGTGGTCGCCGGGCTCATAGCGTGGCGCCGGTTGCCACGTCCTTACGACCTCATCGTCGGCGGCATGTTGCTGGGGCTGGCAGTCTCGATCAAGACGATGGCCGTCGTCGTCGTGCTGGCACTTGTCTTTGCGGTCGGGACGCTCCGTCGTGTCGCAGTACTGACCCTGAGCGCGGCTGCCGTGCCTTTCGTTTTCCTCCTGCCGTACCTGGTTACGAACGCGCAGGCCGTTCTTCAAGCCTTCTCGTACAGAGGGCTGCCGGGGTTGGGCGGGCTCGGCTTGGTGGTCCAGCCCGAGCTCGTTGACATCTGGCTATTGGGCATCGAGCGCAGCCTCTCGAGGCTCGAGGTCTCGCTCTTGCTCGCGGTCCCGATGCTCATCTTGGTCGCGCTGGCCGCGACGGTGATGCTCGCCCTGCGCCATCGCCCCCGGCCAGAGCTCGGCGCAATCCTGCTCCTGCTTGCCGTGTACACAGTCGGCGTGACCATCGCCCTGCACTACGTGATCTGGATCATCCCCATGCTGCTCCTTGGGGGGTACATAAGGGAGGCTGTGTGGCTCCAGGTTGCGCTGCTCCTCCCCGTGGTGACGGTCTACCTCCCGCTCGCGACCGACACGCTTACAACGGTCGACGCCCCGTGGCCGCCGTGGTTCGTTCACGGTGTCTATGTGCCTTACATGATCGCGTTTTGGCTCGCGGGCGCCACCGCGTATGCAATCGGCGTAGCGCGGGTGCGCAGGCGGGCGGCGGTTCCTAGCTCTTGAGCCGGCGCGGCCGGGGGACCGGCTTGCGCAGCTCGACGGCCATGCTCGCGGTCCGCCCGGTGAACCGGCGCAGGGCCAGGTCGAGCAGGGTGAAGGCGGTCTGCACGGCGAACGTGTAGGGGGTCGACCTGAAGATGCCCACGGGCGGAAACGCGCGGTCGGGCCAGCGGCGCCCGGGGAAACGGGCACGCAGCCACGAATGGCAGCTCCAGTTCCAGAAGATCGGGTTGGGCTGGTACTCGACGCGCTCGACCTCCAGGCCCACCTCTCGGGCCAGCGCGCCCAGCGTGCGCTCGTCGTAGAGGGTCCAGTGGCGGGGGAAGTGGTTGCCTCCCCAATGGCCCCGCAGCCGGCGCGCGTCCAGCGAGTCCCAGTTCGGTGTGGCCACCACGAACACCCCTCCGGGGGCCAGCAGCTCCGAGGCGTGGCGGGCGAAGCCGCTGGGATCGTCGACGTGCTCGATCACGTGTGAGGCGATGATGAGGTCGAACGCGCCGTGCTCCAACTCACGGTCCACCTCGAAGCGGCCGGTTACGACGCGGTGGCCGCGCCGCCGGGCGCTCTGGGCGGCCCGCTCGTCGAGCTCGATTCCGTGGGTCTGAAGGCGATGGCCCACCGCGCTCTCGCGCCACCAGTCGAGCAGCCGCCCGTCGGCACAGCCCACGTCCAGGATCCGCAGGCGCGCGGGCTTGCCCAGGCGTGAGACCTGGTCCACCATGCGCCCCTGGTACATGCGCTTCTTCATGCGGTCGGCGAGCCCGAGCGACGTTTCGGGCCGCTCGGACAGCAGGCCGTAGGCGTAGTAGTCGGGCGGGTAGATGCGCGCGAGCTCGCTCACGTCGGGCCGCGGATTCAGCCGAACGACGCCGCAGGGCCGGCAGCGCACGAACCGAAACGCCTCGTCGGTGGTGCCCTCGTACTCGTGCTCGCGGCCCGACCACAGTGGCTCGTCGTCGCGGGCGCCGCACTGCACGCACGCGGCGTCGACCTTCTGCACCGGAGGGCTCAGGCGCGGGTGAGGGCGCGCAGGTAGCGCCTGATGGCGCCCCCGTAGGAGCTGCGCACCAGCAGCGGCGGGCGGTCCGGGCGCTCGCCGAGGCGGCGCCGCAGCTCCTTGAGGCGGGGAGCGGGGACCGAGGGCACGAGATGGTGCTCGGCGTGGAGGTTCATGAAGTAAGGGGAGACCAGGCCGCGCTCGAGCGGATTGCTGTCGATGGTGATGAGCCGGTTGCCGTGGGCCGGTGCCTCGGAGCGGGTGATGGCGTGCTCGACGAAGCTGCGCACGAGGTGGCAGAAAGCCGTGAGCGTGGCGAGCGGAGCAAGCCACAACGCCGGGTAGACCCACCAGTCGAAGGCCAGGGTCAACCCGGCCGCGAGCAGCGCCTGGACCGCCACGAGCGAGAGCAGGTCGCGCTGGGCCGACCCGCCCTTGGTCGCGGCTGCGGGCGCGCGCGGGCCCATCAGCACCATCCCGGCGTAGCCGCCGACCAGCCCGTTGAGGAAGTAGCGGACCAGGCCCTTGCGCGTCTGCTTGTCCGAGCCGGTGTGCAGGTCGTGGTCGGGATCTTCAAGCGAGCCCAGCAGGCGGTGGTGGCACAAATGCCGGGTCCGGGCGGCGCCGAAGGGCGAGCCCACCGGCGCGGCACACAGGTAGGTCCCCACCAAGTCGTTGACCCGGAGATTCGGCAGGAACTTGCGGTGGGCCGCCTCGTGCTCGCAGTTGAGCAGGGCCTGCTGGCGCGAGGAGACCACCACGAAGGCCAGCGCGAACGTGTACCACGCCGGGTGGGCCCAGAAGAGGGCGAGAGCGCCGATCGCCGCGGCCCACGAGAGGCCCAGGTAGGCAAGGTTGTAGGCCACCACGCGAGGGGAGACGACGGAGATGTCGCGCGCCTCGCTCGCGAAGCCCCTGATCTGGCCCCCTGGCGTCTGCGCCGGCATCCCGGTGAGCGGTTCTTGGAGTTGGGCCATCCTCGCCCGATCGAAGGTAGCACCGGCCTCCGGCCGAGTTTGGCGCTCTGGTGGGATCAGGCGGGGGAGCGACGGCCGACCGCGTAGACGTCGTTTCCGAGCAGCACCCGCAGCGGCCGCACCGAGGCAAGCCGGGCTGCCAGCCGCATCGCACGACTGCGTTCCAGGCCCTCGGTCATAAAGTGCTCGCCCGTGCGCATGACGTTCGGGTCCACCCACGCGCGAACGTCGGCGAAGCCGGCTCCGCGCAGAGCTCGCCGGAGGCTGTAGAGGCTCTGCTCGTTGACGTGGTAGCTCTCGGCGGCGTCCAGCCGCTCGTCGAGCGTCCGGGCCGCCGCGCCCTGCCCCGCTGCTCGCATCATGGGACGGGCCAGCGGCCAGCCAAGCCGGGTGAACAGCCGATTGGGCGCGGTGTGGACGAGCAAGGTGCCTCCCGGTGCCAGGACCCGGCGAAGCTCGGTCAGTACGGGCACGGTCTGGTCGGGGCCAAGGTGCTCGATGACATCACCCAGCAGCACACGATCGAACGAGCCCTGCGGCCAGGGGAGGTCGGTGAGATCGGCGCGCCGAACGTCGGCTCCGGGCACCTGCGCAAGGGTCTCGCGCGAGAGCTCGACGGCCGCCTGGGCGTAGTCCACGCCCGCCACCTCGGCGCCGGCCTTTGCGCACGCGAGCAGCACCTCGCCGCGCCCGCAGCCGGCGTCGAGGACGCGAACACCCGGCCCGGGCGCCAACGCCACGGCCAGCCGGCGCTTGATGGGGGAGAGGCCGCGGTCCTCGCGGAAGCGCTCCCAGCCCTCGCAGCGGTCCGAGAGGAAGTACTCGCGGTCGTAGATGTGGCTGGGGAGGGCCGTCATGCACGCAACCGGGCCACGTCGAGCCCCAGCCCCGCGGCTGCGGGCGGATTCGCCCCGCTCACCCGGTGAAACCTATACTCGTCCGCCGATGCTCGACCGGTTGAGTGCGTGGTCGGGCGGGACCGCGGTCCGCCGGCGGGAGCTGTGGTGGCTGGCCGGCGCGATGGCCCTCGGCCTGGCTTTGAGGGTGGCGTACGTGCTGGTCACCCAGGACCACCCGCTGGGAGTCGATGAGCTCGATTACGACGAGTCGGGCCGCTTTGCCACCGAGGGTCGGTGGCTCTGGTTCACCCCGCCCTACAACGAACCGCATCCATCGCTGTGGAAGGCCCCCGGCTACCCGGCCTGGGTTGGGCTGGTCTACACGCTGATCGGGCCAGGGCCCAACAAGGTGATCGCCCTGCAGACGCTGCTGGGCCCCGCGGTGATCCTCATGACCTGGACTCTCGCCCGGCGGCTGTTCGGGCCCCACGCGGCCCTGGCTGCCGCCACGGTATCGGCCGTCTATCCGCACCTGTGGCAGTGGGAGGCCTCTCTGCACCCAGAGGCGTTCGCGCTGCCGCTCGCGCTCCTCTTCTACCTCATCGTCCTAGGTCGCGAGCCCACGCCCCGGCGGGCGGCTGTGGCGGGACTCCTGCTGGGTCTCTCGCTGCTGGTGCGTCCGACCTCAGGGGCCCTGCTGGCCCTGCCGGCGGTGGCTTGGTGGGTCTCCCAGGGCACGCGCCGCGGGCTCGGGCTGGCCGCCGCGACCGCGGCCGTCGGCGTGCTGGTGGTGGCGCCCTGGACGATCAGAAACGCCGTGGTGCACGACGCCTTCGTCCCGATCTCCGTACAGGATGCCGCCATTCATGGAACCTTCAACGACGACGCCGCCCGTGACCCCGTCTATCCCTGGGCCTGGCGGGCCGGCGTGCGCCGCGATCTCGACGTGTACGCCACGCCGCGCAGCGACGTCGCCCTGCGCACCGAACTGCAGAGTCGGGCGTTCCAATACATCCGCGAACACCCGTCGTCGGTGCCCAAGGCCTTCTTTTGGAACGGCCTGGTGCGCACCTGGGACGTGTGGCGGCCGAGCCGGGTGCTCAACCAGACGCGCTACGACGGCCGCGTGCGAAGGGTGGAGATGGCGGCGCTGGTCATGTACTGGGCGCTCTTGGCGCTTGCGCTCGCGGGTCTCTGGCGCCATCGCCGCCGCCGCGACCTGGTGGCGGGCGTGCTGGCGCTGGCGCTTGCCTCTTCGGTCCTATTCACGATCGCCGCGGCTACGCGCTACCGCGTGCCCTTCGAGCCGCTGATCGTGGTGCTGGCGTGCTCACTGCTGGCGCGCCCACGGGTCGTCGCCGAGCCGGTGTCGAGCTGACGGTGCCCGCAGCCAGCGTCATCGTTCCCGCGCGCGACGCAGAGGCCACGCTGGCTCGGACCCTGACCTGCCTCGATCGACAGGAGGGCGCACCCGACTTCCAGGTGATCGTCGTGGACGACGGCTCGCGAGACCGCACGCTCGAGCTGGCTCGCGCTGCGGGCGTAAGCGCGCTCACCCAGGAGCGCCTCGGAGCCGCCGAGGCCCGCAACCGCGGCGTGGCCGAGGCGCGCGGTGAAGCCCTGGCCTTCCTCGACGCCGACTGCTTTCCCGAGCCGGGCTGGCTGGCGGCGGGGCTGCGCGCGCTCGAGGCCGCCGACATCGTTCAGGGCCGCGTTACACCGGACCCGGCAGCCGAGCTCGGCCCGTTCGACCGGACGCTGTGGATCACCGACCACATCGGCCTGTGGCAGACCGCCAGCCTGTTCGTGACGCGAGCTGCGTTCGACCGCATCGGTGGGTTCGAGGACTGGCTCGACGTGGCCGGCGGCAAGCTGATGGCCGAGGACGTGTGGTTCGGCTGGCGGGCCCAGCGCTCCGGCGCGCGGGCCGCCTTCGCCCCCGAGGCGCTCGTCCACCACGCGGTGTTCGCACGTGGCCCGGGCGCCTACACGGCCGAGCGCGGGCGGGCTCGCTACTTCCCGGAGATTGCGGCTCGGATGCCCGAGCTGCGGCGCTCCATGTTCTATCGGCAGCTGTTTCTCTCGAGGCGCACCGCGGCCTTCGACCTCGCGGTGGCGGGCCTCGCGGTGGCTGCGCTGACGCGCTCAGCGCTGCCGCTGGCGGCGGCGCTTCCCTACCTGCGCCTGTCCTGGCGCGAGCGCCTCCGTCCCGCGGGCGCCAGAGCGCCCTTGGTG